>NZ_JBRKIS010000051.1:0-39367 GCF_052983315.1 Sinomicrobium endophyticum | reverse complement strand
CCCCGTCCGAACCCTTACCGTTATTGCCCGGTGGACGGATAACTAATACAGATTCATCAATGAAAACTACTATTAATGCATAAAGTCTTAGTTGTCAGGATGAATCTTGTATTTGAACAAATCTCAAAAGCTCCTCCCTCCCGATAGTCATCGGGATGATAAAGGGAGGTGGGCGGACTTTAGTCCGGTCGGAGGGTTAGAAAGCCCAGGCCATGGTAAAAACATAAATATTAGGGAATTAGCCCTATGACTTGGGCTGTCAAACCCTCCCCCCCTCGCTTCGCTGGGGTACCTCCCTTCATCTGAAGGGAGGAGCCTTGTAAGTTTAGACTAAAACCAAATGTTTAACATTAAAAATTTAAAAAAATGAGACGACCAAAATTAATTACCAACTATGGCTATCTGAGTGATGGCGACCTGGCCGTACTGGCCACCCGTACCCTGGATGCCCTGGTGACGAACACGAATTTCCCGGACCTGGACCCGCCATTTGCGGAATACGAGCCCGTGGCGCAGGATTACCTGAACAAACAGGCTGTTACCGCCGCGGGCGGTAACCTGCGGGAAACCAAGGAAAAGGACGAGGCCCGTGCCGAGCTGGTGACGATGATGCGCCGGGTAACCACCTATATCAATAATTTTACCGACCTGGCTTCCACACAGCTCAGCTCGGGTTTCTATCCCGCAGCTACGCCCCGGAGCACCGGGGTGCCCCTTCCGTGTGAATGGACGCGTATCCGCACTTCCCGGAGACCGGATGAGATATTGCTGGAATTCCCGGCCATTCGGGAAGCCTATGAATATGAGAAGCAAATTGCCGATATGCTGGACGAGAACGGGCAGCCCCTATGGCAATCTGCCGGCAGAACGTCCAGCTCGCGTGGCAATTTCCACGCCCCCGTACAGGACGGTGTGACGTATTATTTCCGGGTACGGGCGCGCAACAAGAACGGGGTGAGCTCCTGGAGCCCCGTATCCTCGATGCGTGCCACGGTAAAGGAATAACCATGAACACGCCACTAAAGCTATTCCTCCTGTGGGCGGGTTGCTGTTTTGTGATCTGCTGCAGTACCCGGTGCCACCGGCAAAGCGAAATCAAACAGCGTTCGGAAGCACGAATAACCGACTTCCGCGCTATGTCCGTCGAACATCTCGACAGCTTGTCGGTGGTACAGGTACGCCAGGCCTGGCAGGAACTGGAAGCAGTGGCTATCCATCCTGTAGGACGGTTTAGCTATCACCGGGATTCCGGCTTTAGCGGGGAGGCCGAAAAGGTGGTGATCTACAACCGGCATAATGTGGTTTATGATGCGTTGCAAAACCAACGCCATAGCCATACCCGGCAGGAAAAACACCAACAGCGCGACAGCAGCCATACCCGCGAAGTACAGCAGCACGAGGTAAAGACCGTAGCGCGTACCATTACTACCGGCTGGCGCTGGTGGTTGATCGCCATAGCGGTCCTGGTCTTTGTAGTCCTTGCCCGGGTAATCCGGAAGCGTTTCCGATGGCGGAAACTACTGGGGTTTTTATTCCCGGACAAGCCCGGATAGGGCCATTTAAGGGATTGCGTTAACACCGGACCGGTTTGGGTTAGCCGCATAAGTAACCCGTTTAGCGGCGGACTTGATTAAGTTCGCCGCTTTTGCATTTGCGTACACGGCACAGGCAATTGGTTTGACCGCTTAACCAACTACTTCTGTGGTCAACGTATTTGGTTAAGCCGTCAACCTAAATGGTTACGCCGTCAAAGTAATCGGTTAAGCGGCTCAAGGGAATGGTTAAGCCGCCAAACCAACTACTTCTGCGGTTAACGTATTTGGTTAAGCGGTCCACCTAAATGGTTACGCCGTCAAAGTAACCGGTTAAGCGGCTCAAGGGAATGGTTAAGCCGCTCAACCAACTACTTCCGCGGTCAACGTATTTGGTTAAGCGGTCCACCTAAATGGTTACGCCGTCAAAGCAACCGGTTAAGCGGCTCAAGGGAATGGTTAGGCCGCTCAACCAACTACTTCCGCGGTCAACGTATTTGGTTAAGCGGTCCACCTAATCAGTTTAGCCGTCAAAGCAACCTGTTTAGCGGCTCAAGGGAATGGTTAAGCCGCTTAACCAACTACTTCCGGTGTCAAAGGGATTGCTTTAATGGCCGTTTTCTTTCCTTTAGTCAGACAGACACTACCCGCTCGAAATTCCGTTACCTCGCCCCTAAAGAGCACTGTGATTGTAATTAGTGTTATAGTCTTCTGAAAAAGAAGTATGTTTAGAAAAAGCCAAAAGGCTCCTCCCTTGAGATGAAGGCGCCGTGCTGAGCCAAGTCGAAGTAGAGGTACCCGAGCGCAGCGAAGGGGGGAGGGTTTGAAATCCCGGACCATTGGTATAACCGTAAACACGATGTCTATACGCCAAGGTTCGGGCCTGTCAAAACTCCCCGTCCCGCAAAGATTTAAGTCATTCCGGCTACCAGGCTGTCCCCCCTCGCTTTAGCCCAACGTCATTTAGTTGACGCAATAATAACTTGAAAAAGAGTAATTTGTGTGTTTTGTTAAAAATTAAAAGGCTCCTCCCTTGTGATGAAGGGAGGTACCCGAGCGCAGCTACGGGGGGAGGGTTTTGAAAGCCCATGCCATAGGGATAATCCCAAGCGTTAAGGCAAACACGCCAAAGTTGAGGCCTGTCAAAACTCCCCGTCCCGCAAAGCGGTCCACCCCTCTTCATCACAAGAGGGGTGCCCAAAAAACACTGCCCAAAGCATGTTGGATTTGGAGGTTATGTTTTTTAGCCACGGATACACAGATCTTTTCAGGTTTCCCGCAGAACTTTTTATTTTTGCTAAATAACCCAAAGCAGTTTTTCACAACACCCCCATAAATTTCAGATAAGGTTCCATGATCTTTTTATCGAACATCGGGGGGGCGATTCCCGTACCTTTCAGCAGGCATTCGGTATGGTCCCTTCCGTAGTAATAGGTATGTTCGTACGATTCTACCAGCGTTTTTTCCCCATGTATCTTTTCAGTAAACAGGCCGAGCAGCGGGTAAACGGGCAGGTGCGGATTTTCCTTAAGAAGGGTTACCCATTCGTCAAAAGGAATCCCTTTCATACCTACGTCGAAATACTCATTGGTCTTGGCACAAAAATCGGTCAGGGAGACATCGTTTTCCGGTAAGGGGGAGAGGTGAAAGTGCTGGCCTATGGCCTCCGGGCGCATGCCTATATGACGTATGGCAGCAGCCATATAATCTACTGTGGTGAGTTCGTCTTTAAGTCCCATAACCAGGGGAAAGGCCTTGAGGCTGGCACAACTTCTTATCAGCGCACCCCACCATTGGTTGAGCACCGTAGCTCCTGTTTTTCCGTTGCACACGGCAAAGCCCAGCCGGAGGTTGATGAGGGGAAGTCCTCGTTCTTTTGCACTGTCTGCCAGCTTTTCCATAACCCATTTGGTGCGGATATACCCCAGGTCGCGGCATACGGCTTCGAGATTCTGGTCGATATCGTCGTTTTCGTCCATCCACGATTTTTGTGTAAAAGGGCGGCCCCAGCTGAATACGCCCATGGAGCTCATCAACACCAGGAATTTGGTCTTCTGTTTGACGGAAAAATAGAGAATGCCCTTTAAGCCGTCAATATTGGGCTTACGGATTACCGGGTAAGGTTCCAGGTAACTTACCGAACTGCCGCAGTGGTATACCACATCTGTTTTTTCTGCCAAAGAAAGATAGTCCTTTGTACCGAGGCCAAGATTTGCCTTGGTAAGATCGCCCGGAATGGCTTGGATACGGGTTTCATAAGACGTTTTCCATTCCAGTAAAAAACGCTCAAAGGTGTTTTTTATCCTCGTTAATCCCTGTGCTTTGGTTTCTGCCCTTACCAGGCAATGAATAACGGCATTGGTATGGGCGAGTAGTTCTTCCAGCAGGTGAGAACCCACAAACCCGGTAGTCCCGGTGAGTAAAATATGGCCGGGATCGGTTAAAAGGGAGTTGCCTGGTAAAGGACCGTCTATCTTGAAACCTTCTTCGAGATGAGCATCTTTGAGGAGTTGCTGTTTTATCCTGGCCACTTTTTCCGCCTCCCCCGGCTGTTTCTGCCCGATCCTGCTTTCCACCTCTTGCGAAATTTGGCCGAGTGTAGGAAAATGGTAAAAATCGCCAATACGAAGCACTTTTTTCCACGCTTCGGGCAAATGGTTATACAGGCTGGCGAGCATCAGTGAATGGCCTCCCAAATGAAAGAAGTTATCGTGGTCCTGTACCTGGTCTATATTTAAATAATATTTCCAGGAGTTTGCCAGGATCTCCCTGGGGCTGTCCCCGCCGAAATTTTGTTCAGGCCTTTCCCGCAGCAATCCTTCGGGCGGCACGAGTTTGTTTTTATCGACTTTTCCGACATGTGTAAGAGGCATGTTTTCTACCCGGATAAACTTATCCGGGATCATATATGCCGGTAATTTTTCCGCTAAACCGTACCGGATCTTTTGTACGATCTCATCCGGATCGGACCCGTTGGCAGCATGGACCCGGAGAAATGCCAGAAGATACGGCAGGCTGTTTGCTGACGGGCGGTGGAGCTTTACCGCTGCGGAGGTAACTTCCCCGAATTTGTTCAGGTGATGTTCGATCTCACCTATTTCAATACGATACCCTCTTATTTTTACCTGTTCATCCTTTCTTCCCAGGAATTCCAGGTTGCCGTCTTTGCGCATCCTGACCAGGTCGCCTGTTCGGTAAGCCCTGATGGTTTCGGGTATTCCCGAAGCGGATTTCTTTTCGAGGAACACAAAAGCCTTGTCCGAAAGCAGGGAGTTGTTCAGGTATCCGGAAGCGAGCTGTGGCCCCCCGATGTATAGTTCTCCCGTTTCTCCGGGAGCGACTTCGTCCCGGTCCTCGTTGAGAATATACAGGACGGAGGAAGGGAGGGGTTTTCCGATAATCCTCGGATCGGGATCCCCGTTAAAGATGTGATTGGTAACGGCCACGGTGGTCTCGGTAGGGCCATAACTGTTGATCAGTTTTACTTTTTCAGACCATTTGCGGATCGTCTGTTCATTTCCGGCCTCACCACCAATAGCAATAGTTCTGAGCTTTCCGATAGGCCGGTCTGCCGGCAGGCTTGCCAGAACGGCGGGGGGTAAGATGGGGGCAACTTCAATACCTTGTTGTTCAATAAACAACAGCAGGTCATGGCCTACCATTTTGTTGTTGGGATAAAGACAAACCGTAGCTCCCCGGGAAAGGGGAACCCAAAGATCCAGGACCGCAGCATCAAAACTCGGGGAGGCAAACTGGAGGGTTCTGTTCCCGCTTTCCAATCCCAGAAAGTCCGATTGTGCTTGTACAAAAGTGTTCAGGGACCGGTGGCTGATAAGGACCCCTTTGGGTTTTCCGGTACTGCCCGAAGTAAAGATTACATAGGCCCCCTGGTCGGGGTCTATATGCACACCGGGCACCGTGGAAAGAGTGGCTTCAAACGTAGCCGATTGCATGAGGTCCGGAATATGGATCTCCTGTACATCGGCGGCCACGTTTTGTGGTGCGTCTGTCAGTACACGCTGCACACCGGCATCCCGGATCATGGATTCGATGCGGGAATCAGGAAGGTCCGGATCAACCGGTAAATAGGTTGCGCCGGCCTTTAAAACAGCCAGAAACGCCATAACCCGTTCCATGGATTGCTGCATACGCACTGCAATGATCTCCTTTTTTTCCGTACCCGCCGCCAAAAGACAATGGGCTAATTGATTGGTTTTTTGATGTAGTTCGTCATAAGTACAGGAAGATCCGTTGAAGGTCAGAGCCGTAAGCGAACCATAATTTTCAATAGCATTTTTAAACACGTCGGGGAATGTAGGAAAATCTCCTGCGAGGTAGGTTGTTTGCATGATAAAAGAATTTTTGGGGATTTTTGGATTGTTTAAATGTTTGTTTATAATAACATGAGTTCGATTTAAATTAAACTATATTTTATGGACGATCTATCTAATTAAAAACAATAATAATTGTACGGTTACCCCGAGCCCTTTGCATGCCCGGGATAAACTAAAGTCGAGCGATTTTAGTTCCACAGATCTTTACAAGGAGGTCTCCACTCCGCCATACCGGACCGGATCTGTCAAACATTCGATTATAGAACCAAAACAAATGGAGCTCACGATAAATATAAAAAAAATATGGAAAATTAGTAGGTTAATTCTTATGTTATTACAATACAATAACCTACTTAGTGTGTTGATGTTTATCGGAGATTGCCTTGGTGATAACCCATGAGGGCGTCTGCTGCATGTTTTTCGGAAGCTCCCCCGAGAAGCCTGAAAGGCGACCTGTTCTTTCTATTTTTCTTAATAATCCCGTTTTCCCCTCCGTTGAGCCGTTGTGCGTGGCATAATCTAAAGGACCAAGACAAGGAAAAAGTGACCTTCCCCAACTAAAAAACTCCCAACTCCTCAACTCCAAGACTAACCAACTCCCAATCTCCCGGATTTCCCCTATAGCCCAACCTTTTTTTAACCCTTATCTTTACCCGTAGAAATAAAAAGTGATGACGAAGGTTTTATATATATGGAGTATCGTATTTGTCTTTTTTACCTGGACGGGTACGGCCCAGAAAAAAGGAAGTACGGAAAAAGAACGTTTTAAGGCGGAGATCGATGCGTGGATGCTGCCGTATCGTACGGACCAGAGAGCAGAACTGGACCGTTTGTTTGCCCAGATAGAAGCGCAGCAAACTATCCCGGAGGGGGATAGCACCTATAAACATATAAACGCATTTTATCATAAAAACCGCAAGACCTATCGCAGGCTTCGCCTGAAGAGCCTGGAACGTTTTCCCGAAGCCCCGGAGGTGTTTCCCGGTTATACGCATGTGGATATGGCACAACTGGATACGGTGGGGATGAAGCTGGACAAGATAGGCACCATGGTGCAACAATTCATGAACATCCGTACCCTCAATGTGCTGGAAACTTCAACCATACAGGATGTTCTTGTCGTTCCCGTTTTTAAGTACCTGCAGGAAGATCGCGGGATATCGTTCTCCGAAATTCTGGAAGACTATGCTTATGGCAATCTCGTATTTACCCGGAAGGAGGACCGGGAGCACTGGCAGGTGACGCGGGTAAACAGGATCTATATCACCCGCTATCGCTGGAACATAGATACCAATGTTACCGACCGGGTGGAGGTATGGATAAACAATGGAGAAGTACAGCAGGCGGGCTGGTTGAGCGATGTTTCCTTTACAGCCGATACGCCGAAACTGGAACTGGGTCGGGACATGACCGTTTGCTTCTGGTCGCTCTATGACAGAAAGTACCATCACATGCATGACGGTTGCAGCAGTGTCTCCGGGTTTATGGAAACGCACCGGGAACAATACGCACAGTTGCGGGACGATCGTCTAAGGCAATTACCGGGGCTTCCCGAAAACTGGGAAGGTACTTACCATAAGAAAGAGAACAGTAAGGTCAATGAAATTCTCCTTTCCATAGACAGGATAGAAAACGGAAAATACCGGTTGCCGGAATCCATGTCGTGTACGGAATTCGGGTATGAAAACACGTTGTCTTATTTCCGGATGAGGTTATCCGAAAACGGCGATAATACCCATTTTATAAAATCCTGGCTCACCGGTCACCAGGCCTACGCCATTCCGGAAGGCGACACCGTATGGCGGCTTACCGCAGTGTACGGCGATTATGCCCTTTCGTTTACCTGGAATATCCGTACCGACGAAATCAGCGATCTTCAATACTTTGAGAAAGACACAAATGAGTCCGGGGAGTAGAGACAGGGGTTTTTAGCGACGAATGCACAGATGTTTTTGGTAGTTCCTTGCGGAACTTTTGGGATGACAAGCGCGCTTACATTTCGTTTTTCCCTCCCTTTAGGGTAATGTCAAGTGTTATAGTCGTCTGCAAAAGAAGGATATTTAGAAAAAAACAAAAGGCTCCTCCCTTCATCCCGATGATTATCGGGAGAAGGGAGGTACCCGAGCGCAGCGAAGGGGGGAGGGTTTGAAATCCCGGACCATTGGTATAACCGTAAACACTGTGTATATACGCCAAGGTTCGGGCCTGTCAAAACCCCCACTGGTGCTCGTTTGAGCAAAGCGGAAACGAGTGCCTATCGTTTCGGGCGTTTGCAACGCCCGGAAAAGGATTTGTTAAGACCGCAGGAAGAAATAGATAAAACCCACTCAATGAAGTGTTCCGTGCTCTGCGCATGTCTCCGACTTCGCAGAGCGGGTTTTTAGAATTATTAAGAATAAACCTAAAAGGATGATTAGCATGCGAAATCTGTTGATATTGTTTTTCTATGTTTATACATTCTCATTATTTTCACAGGATAAGTCCAATGATCGGACTTATTTAAGGTTTGAAAATTATAAGGAGAAAGAATTTCCTAAGGAGGAATTACAAAGATTTTCCGGAGAAGAATTACATTTTTTTTCGAATGACACGATTGGGCAAAATATTCTTTTTCCTGGAGAATGTTTATCTTCTAATGATTCATTGTATAAATATTTAATTAATGAGAATGTGATCACTGGGTATGTGGATATTAATGAAAGGGAGCAAATACCAAAAGATGAATATCATATAGATAAAAAAGAGTACGAAAAGTGGTTAAGTGGCTCTTTAAAAATGTACTTTCTAGGAAAGGTAGAAGGGTTAGGTCTTTTCGATAGCTATTTATTTACGGCATACCGCAATTCTGGTAGAGGAAAAAGAAAGAGTTTTTTTATGGTTAATGTGCAGGATAGATTTTTAACATCCATTGTGGTTCTCTCTTATGTTAGTATACAGGAGATGGGCTATAAACAATATACATTGTGTCTTGGGAATCGTCATTTCAGACACCAAGTAAGACTATTATATAGTGATGTAATCGGAGAAAAGGAGAGACAGGAAGAGGAACCTGTTGATTTCTACCTTGATCAAAATGGATTAATCGTATTAGATTGATACGGTGCTCAACGAAGTGTTCCGGTCTCTGACTTCGCAGCCCATTGGACATCAATGACAGGTCGATACGTCGCGCTCCTCTCCGAAGAGCTTCCAAAACGGTGTTTCATAAGGTTGAACCATATTTTGTAACTTGTTTCAACCTTTTCCTTGAACAGGTCATTGCAGTTATAAATAAAGTAAGACTTGTGAGAAACCGGGATACACCTTGGAGAGGCTTTTTTCGTTTTATTGAAGGTTTGGGCAGCGAAGTTGCAAACTTCGCTCAGCGGGATAAACGTACATCGGATTGGATCTGGAAAACTTTAACAGTCCAGTTGTGGATTTCCGTAATGGATATCATGAAGTATTTCTTTCTTTTGAGTTTAAAATAAATAACACGGGCATAAGAAATATTTTAGTATAGTATGGTGATGTATTCTTTTTTGGATTTAAATAGGTGATAATCAAAATATTAATACACTGCGTGATGTAGTTCTATCAGGAGAAAACAGTAGTCTTCATTTATAAATGCGGAGAAGAAGTTTTTGGTGTTTATTTTGTTTTTCTATAATATTACCGTACCAAAGAATGATCCTTTTAAGGATGAATGACAATCTTGTAAACAAAACATAAAAGCGAATGAGATAAAATTACCTCTTTTTTAATATTACTGTGGCGATAAGCTGCTGTTTTACCCCCTCATAATACTTTGTAAAGCCTTTTTTCCGGTGAAGGACTGGTCCGGGCTTTTTATGTTTTTTAAGCTGTAGTGTAGTACCCATTGGTGAGAAAAATTATAATCTTCCCACTGTGGAAGAAGTATAGATATCTATGGCAGAAAACGGGCACTTGCCGGAGATTTCTTTTGCTGAAGAAACGGAAACAGACGAGGTAAACCTTAAGGAGATGAATTTGAAACTGCTGGAGAAGGTGGAGGAGTTGATGTTATATACAATTAGAATGCAGGTAGAAATATTAAGTATTGCAAAACAAGATAAAAGACTGAATATAAATGAAAAAAATAGTGAAAATCAATTTTTTATGGATGTTTCTGGTATGTACAAATTTATTTTCTCAAGTAAATATACCGGAAATAGTTCCTCCTTCTCCAAATGCATCATCACTAGCTAAGTATGTAGAAGTACCCATATCTCATTATACAGGCTTACCTCATATTTCAGTGCCTGTATATGAAATATCCACAAGAGATATTAGGGTGCCTATTAATATTTCTTATCATGCCAGAGGGGTGAAAGTGGAAGAAATCGCTTCAAGAATTGGAACAGGATGGACGTTGAATTCCGGAGGGGTAATTACCCGCCAAATCAGAGGGAAAGCAGACGACAAAAATCACGGGTACTTGAGACGAAATTATTACGATACTTTTTTCACTTCTGAGTCCACGAGACAAGATGCATATACGGCAGCCACAAATAATCAGCTTGACCTGGAACCGGACCTGTTCTATTTTAATTTTTTAGGTATAACAGGGAAGTTTCTATATGATAGAAGAACAAATGAACCTGTGATACAAAGTTTTTCAGACATTAAAATCGAAACAGTCGGCAATCCCAAATTTGGGATAAATGGATTTGTAGTTACTGATGAAAACGGAGTTAAATACTATTTCGGGACTTCCAAAGATAGTTCGAGGTTTGCCAGAGATAGAGAAGAAATTCTAAAACAATATAAAGTAACAAAAGGTGGGGCAACTTCCGAATATAATTCCGATGAGAATGATAGCAGTAAATACAATTCCTGGTATCTTCTGGACATTGTAGGACCGACAGGAACCCATATCAAATATTTTTATGAAGAAGAGATCCCGATTACATACAGAAGATCTAATGATATAAGAGAAGAAAGTGCTTCAGGAAATGGGTTTGAGACAAACTCATATTTTTCACGTGTTAAGATTGTACAAAACCAGCTTAAGGAGATTGTTTTTGATAAAGGTAAAGTACTGTTTAACAGATCTACTGTTGAAAGGGAAGATTTATCAGGAGCATTTGTTCTGGATAATATAGAAGTTTATGATCTGAATAGTAACAGAATCAAAAAGAATAAATTTTATTATGATTATTTAGAGACACAAACAGATGGCAATGTGTTATACTTCTTAGCCCAAAATGAACCAAGAGCGAATAAAAGACTTTTTTTAAGCAAAATCAATGAACTTGATAATGAAGAAATATCAATTGAATCTCACAGATTTATCTACAATCCAATAAAATTGCCGAATAGGTATTCCAATTCACAAGATAATTGGGGATATTATAATGGGAAAAGTAATGGTCAATTTTTAGCTTATTTCAATAATGGTGGATCAGGAGCGGATAGAACTGTGGATACATTGAAGTCACAGGCAGGGTTACTTACAAAGATAATATACCCAACTAAAGGTTCCGCATCATTTTACTATGAGAGTAACAAGGCAATACCTCCTTCCTATTTTAAAGAAAGTATAGCAATAAGTCCTACGAATCCAGTAGAAGAAAAATTTGTTAATATTGAAAAGTTCCGTGATTATTTAAATCCAAACGGAACATATTCAGTTCCATTTACAGTTTCAGATCGATTAGTTCCACAATATGATCCCACGAATGGTTATAATTCGTCGGCCAGAGTTTATGTAGACATATCTTCTCCTTATTGTAATGAACTAGAAAATACTGATTGCCCGTATCTAGTGAGAATTCATAAGTCAACAGGTGAAATAGTTGGGCCTCTTCATGTAACTAGTCAGACAACAAATCTTACTCCGGGGGATTATATTTTAAGGGTAACTCCCACGGGAGAGGATGATCCTGACGATTTTGAAAATGGTTTTGCTGTACAGATAAATTGGAAAGAGTATGTTGATACCGAAGAAGAAGATGATGATCAAAATAAAGTTCTATATACAGGCGGAAGCAGAATAAAAAGAATAATAATGGATGATGGAGAGGAGAATACGATAGTGAAAACATATGAATATAAAGATGAATCAGGAAAATCTTCAGGGAAACTTTACTCTTTACCAAGCTACTTTTATAAAGAGCGGTTATCTAATAATCTTTATATATATCACCATGTCAGGTATAGTCCAGCTAATATTTTAACATATGAGCAAGGGAATCATGGAGGGTATTCTCATGTAACGGAATACTACGGCGATGAAAGCAATAACCAGGGTAAGATAGAATATAGGTACACAACTTTTGAAGATACGGGAGAGTACTATAAACCTCCTTATCATCTGCCTATGGATAATGAATGGTTAAGGGGATTACTTTTGCAAGCCAAATACTATAAAAAACAATCAAGTTATATTCTCATCAAAGAAATTACAAATCGATATAAATATGGCGGGATATTAGATTCCCCCGTTAATTTGTTTGAATATGAATACTCCGCTGATGATCCTCCTAATATGGTTCCTTATATAAAAAATAGAGATCAGTATATGTTACCCCTTATACAATTTGGATTTAGTAGAGATAATTTTAATAATGGAGAATTTGTTATACCAAATCATAATGATTATGTAACCTATTTTTTGAATGGAGGAACATTAAATTTATATTCTACACTAACAAAAGATTATTATCCAAATTCTTCATTAACGACTACGAACACCTATTATCACAATGGAAATAATCATTACCAACAAACTAAAACTGAAATCATCAGTAGTAAAAATGATGTTATTGTAACCAAAAACTTTTATCCGGAAGATGTGACGAGTATTTCTTCATTAGGTGGGGGAAATTTATCCTCCCAGGAATTTAGTGCTATAGATAGTCTTAAAAGTGAAAAAACTAATGGGCAGCCAGGACAGCATCGCATGGCAGAACCTATTCAGGAAGAAATCTGGCAGGACGGGAAAAAGCTTTCTACCCGGCGCACAACGTATAAGGACTGGGGAAACGGGCTGATACTGCCCGAAATGATATGGACTTCCAAGGGCACTACTAATCTGAAACGTCGTATTCAATACCACAAATATGATAGCTACGGTAACCCGGAAGAGCTTTCTTTGGTGAATGGTCCCCATATTGTTTACTTGTGGGGATATCACGGGCAGTACCCTATCGCCAAGATAGAAAATGTGATGTCGTATACTAGTATCCCTTCTAACCTGATAACAGCAGCAAAGAATGCTTCTAATAGTAGAACGGAATTAGATCTTATTGCAGCCTTAAAGAACCTCCGGAATGCACTACCGGATGCTCAAGTGACAACTTATACCTATAAACCATTGATAGGAATAAGCACGATTACCAATCCTATGGGAGAGAAGACCATTTATACTTACGATACGTTTAATCGTCTGCAATTTATCAAAGACGAGGCTAATAAGCTATTGGAAGAATACAAGTATCATTATAAGAATTAATTGCCGAAATCTTTTCCAATGAAAAAAATTATACTACAAATATCTTGTTTATTTCTTTTATCCTTGCCCATTTTCGCTCAAGAAGGTGATGATGTTGAGACGTCGTTATGGTATATAGATAGTGACGGAGATGGTTATGGAGACCCTAATTATGAGATAGAATCTTCTAGTCAGCCTCGAGGATATGTTCTAAATAGTTTGGATTGTGATGACAATAATCCCAATGTATATTTTGGCGCCCGGGAACTCTGTGACGGTATTGACAATAACTGTGATGGACAAATCGACGAATTAAAGCCTTCTATACCTTCGACCCCTACAATAACAAATAACTGTGGCAATACGGTACTCACCCGGGGCACGCCACCCAGTGGGGTGACCTGGTACTGGCAAAGCGGTTCACAAGGTACCAGTACTTCAAACTCTTCTTTGAGTATTACCCGGACTAGTGGTACGGTGTATTACCTACGTGCATATCATAGCAATTCGGGTTGCTGGAGTAGTGCACGAACGGGAAGTTATACGATAAAAAGTGTACCCTCCACGCCTTCTGCGCCTACTGTAACAAATAATTGTGGCAGTACAGTGCTCACCCGGGGGACCCCACCCAGTGGGATTACCTGGTACTGGCAAAGCAGTTCGGGAGGTACCAGTACTTCAAACTCTTCTTCGAGCATAACCCGAACCAGCGGCACAGTGTATTACCTTCGGGGCAGGCATAACACCTCAGGCTGTTGGAGCAGTGTCCGGACTATAAACTATACCATTACCCAGAATCAAACCTGGTATGCGGATTTTGACAGGGATGGTTTTGGAGATCCGGAGGATACCAAGGTAGCCTGTAATAAACCGGATGATTATGCGGATCGCGCAGGGGATCTATGCCCGGATATTCCGGGAACGGATAATGGGTGTCCGAACACGGAACATACTCCAATAACCCTTAGTAATGAGAATTACATCTATCGGCGGGCCTATCAAAAGGAGATGACCGATACTACCGGAATAGATGATAACCGCGATGTCATTGAATCGGTCACCTATTACGACGGATTGGGGCGTCCCAAACAGGAAGTGTCCATCCGGCAATCTCCTTCCATGCAGGATGTGGTGAGGCACATCGGGTACGATGCGTATGGCCGCCAAGATAAGGACTACCTGCCTTATATGCATTCGGGTGTCGGTGTTGAAGGTTCTTTCCGTTCCGGTGACATCGCTTTGAATACAAAACAATACTACAAATCACATTACCCGGAAGATTTTGAAGGCCTGCAAAATAAAGATGTCAATGCCTTTTCCCAAAAACAGTTTGAGCCTTCTCCTTTAAATCGTGTGGAAAAACAGGCAGCCCCGGGTAAAGACTGGAAGCTGGGGAACGGTCATGAAATTGAATTTGGTTATGAGGCTAATGGTGACCAGGAAGTTCGTCTTTACGAGGTAACGACTACAGAAACAGAAACTCATCAAGGTGTATTTACCTATGTTCCTTCTTTAAGCTTATCTACAAATAACAGTGGTTATTACAATGCCGGAGCGTTATACAAAACGATCACCCGTGACGAGAACCACAGCGGGACGGGCACAGAACATACCACCGAAGAGTTTAAGGATAAACAAGGACGGGTAGTACTCAAACGGGCCTACGCCAAGATAGGTACTACGGTCAAGCCTCATGATACGTATTACGTGTATGATGACTACGGAAACCTGACTTATGTGCTACCTCCCAAGGCTGAGGCCCATTCTGCCAAGCCTGATGCTACAAAACTTAAGGAATTGTGTTACCAGTATATTTATGATGACAGGGACCGCCTGGTGGAAAAGAAACTCCCGGGAAAGGAATGGGAGTATATTGTGTATAATACCCTGGACCAACCGGTAATGACGCAGGATTCGGTATTAAAGGCCCAACAAAGGTGGCTCTTTACCAAGTACGATGCCTTTGGCAGGGTGATCTATACCGGGCAGACAAGCCACAGTCAAAGTCGTGGAGAACTTCAGGCAATTTTCAATAATGCTGCAAAGAAGTATGAGACCCGTATCCAATCCCCGGCTTCTCCTACGGCTATAAAAGACACTGATGTTTACTATACCAATGAGAGTCCGCCTACCGGGATATACCAGGTATTTACCATCAACTATTACGACGACTATAAGTTTGACCTGGCCGGGTTAATGGTGCCTACAGAGGTATTGGGACAGGCTGTGGACATGAGAACCAAGACCCTGGCTACGGGAAGTAAGGTACGGGTATTGGGTACGAACCACTGGATCACCACGGTACATGCTTATAATTCCCAGGGAATGCTTATATACACAGCCACAAAGAACCCCTACCTGAACACGACGGATATTGTGGAAAACAGGCTGGATTTTGTGGGTAAGGTACTGGAAAGCAAAACCACCCATACCAAAGGCAGTAATGCCCCTATAGTGACTACCGACCGTTTTGTTTACGACCATGCAGGAAGACTTTTAAAACAATTGCAATGCATAGGCGATAATTGCGGGGGAGAGGTAGAAGGAGAAAACCCTGTTTTAGATTATGTCATTACGGGTACCGAACATAAGGTAGCCAGTAATTCTATCACCTTAAAACCCGGTTTTCATTTTAAGGCGACCAGTAGTACCAGTTTTAGTGCTTCGATCAGCATTCCCGGCGAGCTTATCGCCGAAAATATATATGATGACCTGGGGCAGTTAAAGGAAAAAAAGGTAGGGAACAGTGCGGAAAACCCTTTACAGCGTATTGCGTATGAATACAATGTACGTGGATGGTTGACGGATATTAATGATGTGGATAACCCTGCCGGTAAGCTGTTTAATTTCCAGATCAATTATAACAAGAGCCGAAGCGGAACGGTAACCCCATTGTTTAATGGAAACATAGCAGAGACCTATTGGAAGACGGGTAGTGATAACGTTATGAGGCGTTATGCCTATACCTATGATGCCCTGAACCGAATCTTAACGGCGACTGACAATACGGGGAATTACAACGTCAGTGGCATCACCTACGATAAAAACGGAAATATCCAAGGGATTAACCGAAACGGTTGGCAGAACAGTGCTACCTATACGAACATGGACGTGCTGGACTTTGATTATGGAAGCGGCAACCAACTTTTAAGGGTGTCCGATACCGGAAATGATGCTTACGGGTTTAAGGACGGCACCAATACGGGGGATGATTACGGATATGACTCGAATGGAAACCTTACCCAAGACCTGAACAAGGGTATAGCGGCCGGGGGCATCCAGTACAACCACTTGAACATGCCTGTTAAGATTACGGTAACGGGTGCCAATGCAGGGGTGTTGGATTATACATATTCGGCAAATGGCACAAAGCTTCAAAAGAAGAAGACCCAAGAGGGCGTGACCACGACCACGGACTATATAGGGGGCTTTATCTACGAGAATGGTGATTTGAAACAGATATCCCAGCCCGAAGGGTACATAGAGCCCGATGGGAGCTCTTACCGATACGTGTACCAGTACCTTGACCAAGTCAAGAACGTGAGGCTGTCGTACTCGGACATGGACGGTAACGGCTCCATAGACCCGAATACCGAGATTTTGCACGAGCGAAATTACTATCCCTTCGGAATGTTGCATTTTGGCTATAACACGGCCATACAGGGCGCTGTGAACAATTACAAACAGTACCAGAGCCAGGAATATACGGAGGACTTGGGGCTGAACGTGCACGAATGGCGGTTCAGGTTCAGCGACCCGACCATAGGCGGGCGTTTTTGGAGCATCGACCCATTGTCACAGGAGTATGCTTATCAATCACCATATAACTTCTCGGAGAACCGTGTGATTGATGGTGTTGAGTTAGAAGGAGCGGAAAGATTATCCGTTCATACACCAAATAGAGTTTATAGCAAGCCAGTAATTAGAAATGAACATCCGACAAATTTACAGAGGAATGCAGCTACTGCTGGTGTTATTGCGAGACATCCTGTGGCAGCAAGTAATGTTGGTGAGTGGGAACGAGGAGGAACAAATATTTCAACCGTTTCATCAAGAATAGCTATACACGCTGCAGAAAATGGTAATATGTCAACAGGGCCAGGTACAGAAAGAAATGCATTAAGACACGCCACGTGGATGGCCACGATTAGAAGTAATTATGGAGAGAAAATAGCCCAACGTATCGGGAACGCTCACGAAGGAATCGAGATGGGGGCAAGTGCTTTTGTTGATTTTACGCAACCTGCACCTGATAACCTCGATGGTGCTGATAGTGTTGTTGACTTTTTGAACAATGAAATAGGGCGTCAAATTGGAGCAGAGTTAGGAGAAGGGGCTACTGAATGGGATGCAGCGGTTAAAGCACTGGACGTTCAATTGAATAAAGGGCTTTGGACGGCTACAACCGATAAGGATGGAAATGTCACTATATCGAGAACAAAAATCACTCAAAAGCAATATGATGCAGCTATGAAGACGTTGAGGACCTTAAATAGGAACGGTATGAATAGTGCTGATAGAAAAGCCTTGGAAGAGGAAGAAAAAAATTAAAAATTATGAACATATTTAAAACATTATCATTTATAGCTATACTGCTACTTGCCGTAAGTTGCAGCGAACAAAAGGACTTTAATTCTACGGAATGGAAAAATTGGACTGAATCTGAAGCTACACCTAACACAAGATGGCTAATGCGAAAAGACTTGTTAAAAAGATATGATTTAGAAGGTGTTAGTAGAGATTCTATATTGGAATTACTCGGAAAGCCTAATTCTGAAACCAATGATAAGTATTATTATCAATTAGGTCCTACAGGGAGAGGGATAAATACAGGAACAATGACCATTACGTTTGAAAATAATACCGTTGTAGATATCAAAATAACGGATGGATAAATACCATCTGTAAAAAAACGGAAAACCACCTTCGGGTGGTTTTTTTCTGCTTTAAAGTGAGGCCATATTCTTGGAGAAGAAATCCTTGAACCTGGATTTGGTGAGCATACTGTCAATGACGCGAAACAAGGCCTGTTTATCTTCTTCTTCAAGCTGTTGTATAAGGTTGATACGTTCCGAAACCGATTTATCGACAATGGTCACTTCCTTGGGCACTTGCTCGGTCATATGCACAAGCTCGTCAATCGTTATGCCAAAGAAACTGGCAAGCTTATCGGCCACTTCGATGGATACATCCCGTTCCCCTTTCTCCATTTTGGAATAGTTGGAAGGATGTACGCCAACAGCGTTGGCCACTTCTTTTTGTAGCAATCCCTTTTGCTCCCTGTACGCTTTTAGGTTCTCTGCAATGCTCATACTGCAAATGTAGTCAAAACGTACATTTTTAGCAATAATATTATCAAAACATACATTTTTAGTTGTCAATTTGGAATGTAATATTTAGATTTGTAATAGTCAAATTGTCTAAAAATAGTTTTATCATGCTTAATACGACCAACCCGCACAATTACCAGTACACCACTCAGCACCTTGAAATCCATATTCTTGGCGGGTTGAAGGCCACCAAACTCGACACCCTAAGGGTCACTTTATCATTGCAAAAGCTGAAATCCCACGATGTGCTGCCCCCCGCTACCGCCAGTTTTTAACTGGTGGCGGGCATGAGTACGTAATGAGCCTTAGAACAAAAAGCTATAATTTAGCAGAAACTACAAATTTTATAATAAGTCACCCGCTCTACGAAGTGTTCTGTGCTCTGAATGTCTCCGACTTCGCAGCCTACTGCACATCAACGACAGGCCAATACGTTGCGCTCCTCTCTGAGGGGCTCTCAAAACGATGTTTAATGTTGAACCACATTTTTGTAACTTGTTTAAAGCCTTTTCATTGACCAGGTCCTTGCAGCAATAAATGAAGGAAGACTTGTGAGAAACTGGGATACACCTCAGAGAGGTGTTTTTCGTTTTTTCTTTTCATTGGAGGTTTGGACTGCGAAGTTGCAAACTTCGCTGAGCGGGCGCAAGAGGTGTTGATGAGTACAACGCAATGTATTATGAAAATGTATTACGGACTGCAAATGGATTACCTTTAAGAACGCACTATACCGAGAATAACGGAAGTTTGCAGGGTCAAATACTCAATAGTTCAGGTGCTTTACAACCGCCACCAACAGCTCTTTCTACCCAAAGTGCGCCAACTATGCCAGCGGTACACGTAGTGCTTATTCTTAATCAATTTTTAAATAGATTTTAAAGATGATAAATAAAAAAGCAACTTTATCAGTTTTATTCGTGTTAGCATTAGGACTGGTCATATCGTGCAACTCAACTAAATTGATAAATGAAAATATTGGCGACAATCAAATTACTGTTGCTTCTATTCAATGTGGTAGTTATGAGGTCAAAAGCAATGAAGCTACAATTGGTTATGCTGTCAAACCTTTTATTGTAGAAGTTGATAGAGTAAAGAAAATAACAGAATTTGAAAGAAAGTTAAGAATAAAATATAAAAACAAGTTCAATAAAGATTATAGGATTTATACTTTTACTACAGACAGAGCTGGAGATACTATTTTAATGACCTTGTTTTTGTCATCAAAGCAAGTCGAGAATAACCCTAACTGGAAATGTCAACTACAAGAAGTTCAAATCTATCCTAAAAGGTCGGAGTGGTTTTTTATGCTCTAAAGCGAAGCGACATTTTTATTAAAGAAGTCCTTGAACTTCTTCTTGGTAAGAAAGGAATCTATCATTTTAAAAATCATAGAGCGTTCATCTTCGTCCAGTTCTTGCATTAGTTTAAACTGTTCCATTGCTGTTTTATCCTCAATCTCGACTTCCTGTGGCAAATCCCCGCTCTACGAAGTGTAATCGGCTCTGCGAACGTCTCTGACTTCGCAGCCTACTGCACATCCATGACAGGCCAATACATTGCGCTCCTCTCTGAGGGGCTTCCAAAATGGTGTTCCAGAATGTTGAACCACATTTTTGTAACTTGTTTAAGCCTTTTCATTGACCAGGCCTTTACAGCAATAAATGAAGTAAGACTTGTGAGAGATTGGGATACACCTCAGAGAGGCGTTTTTCGTTTTTTTCTTTTCATTGAAAGTTTGGGCAGCGAAGTTGCAAACTTCGCTGAGCGGGAGGCAAATAATGTTATAAATGAAAATCGATTAAGAAAACGAGATTCTGTTAAAATATTAAAGATGAAAAAATGAGTAAAGGTATGTTCATTGGGAGAATATTAATTATACTGAGTTTTATTCCGTTTTTTTCTTGTAAAGGAAAAAATGATAATCAACAAAAGAGACATTTTGGGAACACAAAGGATTCTTTAATAACCTATTATGAAAATAATGAAAAAATAAAACAACTCGTTTTAAAGGAAAGTAAAGTTATCAAGTACTACAGAAATGGAAATGTTTTCTCAGAAGGACTTTTAAATTCTAAAAACCAAAGAATAGGCGAATGGAAATTTTATACTAAGGCTGGTACATTAAGTGAGATCAGAGAGTATATGATTATTGAAAAAGAGCCTTATTTAAATCAGATTATTTACTATAATGAGAAGGGGGATAAGGCTTTTTATAGAACAGATAAATTTAATAAATACGATCAGAAAGAATATGAGTCGGATACTATCTCAAGGGACGAAAGTTTATATGCGGAGTTTGAATTTGCCAAAGACACAATTAATATTGATGAACCTTTGAGGGCTGTGTGCATCTATTATACACCTGTATTTAGAGAAAAAAAATCTAAAGCTATAGTGGTTTTAGGAGATCAAGAAAATAATTTTAATAAAGATTTTTCAAACTACAGAGAAGTGAAAAAAGACACTTTTTATAGTTTATCGATGGATTCAATCAATAAACCATATTTCCCAGAAGATGATGAAAATTATACTATCGTATTCGGAAGATGGTTTAGTACTTCTGGCAAGAAAACTTTAAAAGGCTATTTATCAGAATATTATTACGATGATAATGAATCGAACGAAAAAAAAGAGATTAGAATTTTTTTTAAAAAAGAACTTTTTGTTCAAGATAAAATTGATTCAAATTAAAGACAGTTACCAAGGCGGGGAAATTTTATCTATGAAAACGGTTCTATAACCTGCCCCGCTCAACGAAGTGTTCCGGGCGAACGTCTCCGACTTCGCAGAGCGGGGTAAGATTAAAAATTCTCTTCCAGGCGCAAAATCGACTATTGATAATCTTCCCAATCGAATTGATAGATTGAAGGTTCCACTTGATAAAAACTTACCACATATAACTATAAAACCTAATAATTGATGGAGCGATATAGTAAAATAAATATTAACAAATTTGCTCAAAATATAATCGACATTAATACACTTTTTGAGTTTTTTGCACATAAAAAGGTTAAAGAAAAACGTATATTCTTGCGAGAATTTGTGTATTATTTTTTAATACAGTCAAAACCGGAAAACGTTGATGTAGAGAGAGCTATTATTGATAGTTCTCTGAAAACCACATATACATGTTGTGTGCTCTTAAAAAAGTTTGGGGTAAATAAAATAGGTCTGGAAAAGATTTTGGAATTGCCGGAAAATGAACTTGGAAAGGCATTTGTCTTATTACTTAATTTATATAAAATTGCATATAATAGAAAGTATTTAGAAGAAAAGAATAACCCTGATAAATGGTGGTTTTGGGATTTAAGAGATGTCCAAAATTTGAAGCGTCTAGAAGAAATGAACATTTAAATGAAAGGTTGGAGGCCCCGCTCAACGAAGTGTTCCGGGCGAATGTCTCCGACTTCGCAGAGCGGGTTCCACACGGCGGACCTGCCTATGACCCTGTGGGCAATGAAAAGGCAAATCAAGCAGTTAGAGATGGTTTGTCAACCTATCCTGAATTAGATTCTGTGCAAAAAATACAAAAGAATAAATAAGATGAAATATTTTTCACGAATAATAATTCTTTTAATCCTATTCGTCTCTTGCTATAATTCCAAAAAGGAAAAAGAGTATTATACAAACGGTAGCTTAAAGTATGAGGTAACGATTGATGACTATGGTTATAATGGGAGCTATAAAGAGTATTACGAAGATGGGACTTTACGAATTAAGGGAAGTTTTATAGATAATTTAAAGCAAGGATTATTTACAGAATATTATAAATCAACTGATAAGTTATTGAAAACGGAAACTTTTTGGAAGAACGACACTTCTTACTATCAGAAGAACATAGGGAAATCAGGTTATATTTTAAGTGAGGGGGCATTAGTCAACAATAGGAAGTTTGGAAAATGGAAGTACTATGATGATAACGAAGGTTACCTTAAGGAAATACGAGAGTTTTTTATTATCAAAAACTCTACATACCTAAATCAAAATTGGTTATTAAATAGTGAACAAGATACTTTGACAAAAGGGAATCATTATAAAATAATATCATCAGACACGTTGGATTATGAGCAACAAAGGATTTACTTTTTTCTAAAACAACCATATTTTTCTTATGATAGTGATTTGTTAGTTTTAATACCGAGGAATAATGATGAATTGAAAGATGACTTTTCAAATGAAGAGACTATTGAATGGGATACTATTGATAATTTGGCCAATAGATATAAAAATCAAAGAAAATATGGAGATAGAAATCATGATGTTGTTTTTGATTTAGATTACTTATCTGCCGGCAAAAAAAGGTTAAGAGGAGTTCTTTTAGAAAAGGAAAATGTGAAAAGTGATACGCTTAATTACGAGTTTACTACAAGAAAAATATATTTTGATAAAGAAGTTTATATTAGAAACAAACAAGTTGACTAACCCCTCCACTCAACGAAGTGTTGCAGGCGAATGTCTCTGACTTCGCAGCTCAAAGCATGTCGATGAAGGACAAGTGTGTCAAGGCCTCCACTGGCGCTTATTCGCAATGGGTGTCCATCTCATCCGGCATCCCGATGATTATCGGGAGTAATGCCCTTTCATGTGCGTTACACCTGTGCTGAGTTTATCGAAGTAAACGCGTTATAAATGGGTCCTCGTTTCCGCTTTGCTCAAACGAGGACTAGTTGAGGATGGTACGGTTTCAGATCAAATAATTGGCTATGGTATTGGGAAAGCAATAGAACAAGCAGTAGATAAAAAATAATAATTATGTTTTTATTGCCGTTTTTAGGATTTTGGCTAAGGTTTGTATTTGTATTTAGGTTGAATTGGAAAAACATGGAGAGCATACGCGGGAAAAATGAAAATATTCAAAAAAGCAAGGATGTTAAAGCTGGTGCGATGGGTTTTATACTTATTCTTTCAACCCTTATTCTCTATCAGATCATAACCGGAAAAGTTGCTTTTTGATAATGGGGATTCAGTTTTGTAGGGGTAAATAATGTTTAAAAAATATTGCCCACTCAACGAAGTGTTCCGGGCTCTGCGAAGTTTGCAACTTCGCAGCCCACTGCACATCAATGACAGGCCAAATGCGTTGCGCTCCTCTCTGAGGGGCTTCCAAAACGGTGTTTCATAAGGTTGAACCACATTTTTGTAACTTATTTAAAACCTTTTCATAGACCAGGTCTTTGCAGCAATAAATGAGTAAAACTTGAGAGAAATTGGGATACACCTCAGAGAGGCGTTTTTCGTTTTTTTCTTTTTATCGAAGGTTTGAACTGCGAAGTTGCAAACTTCGCAGAGCGGGGTGCATTACATATTGAGAATAGTCACGGAAAATCGCTTTCTAAAGGTCAAATGCTTGACATTGTTACTTTAGGTACTTATATAAGTTCAGATAAAAGCAAATTTGTAGCTCCTACTTGGGGAGAAGTCAATTATCAGTATAGACAAAGTAAAGCTGGTTGGAAGTTTGGAGAAAGCCAAAATAAGTAGTGGTATGAAAAGAATTAAACGGATGCTATTTTTCACATTGCTCGCTGTTGTTTTTAGTTGTAACAATAATAATCAACGAGAGAAAAAAGTGGATAAAGAAAATACCGAACAAGAGGTAAACGGTTTTCCTCAAGATGAAAAGACAAAAGTTTTAAATCTATCGAATGGAAAAAAAATATATGTGCGTGCAAAGATTTGGGGAATATCGAGTAATCACGAAGAGATAGTTTTTTCTGAAAGCCCAATAACTATTCCAAATAAAGAGAAAGACTATGTTTTTTATACTGATGAAGTGTTTTATAAAATAACTGGGGACACATTAAGTTTATATGCTTGTGATTGTGATACCAGTGAGCCTAAATCTACTTTCAAAGGAGTTAAGGTTATTTTGAATGACTTAAAAACGTCAAGTCAAATAAAAGATTATAGCGAAAATTATAAAAAATACGGTTTAGAAAAAATGAGTATTTACAATGAGTAAAGTAAAAGCCCCTTAATTGGGGCTTTTGTCATATACTCTAAATAAATTTTCGCTTTTAGCGATAAACGCATCAATTACGGAGAAAATATGTAAACGGTTCCTGCTCAACGAAGTGTTCCGGGCGAATGTCTCCGACTTCGCAGTTCACTGCACATCCATGACAGGCCAATACGTTGCGCTCCTCCCCGAGGGGCCTTCAAAACGATGTTTTGCAGCCTTGGTTGCAAACTCCTATGTTTGTCCTATGTTTATTTAACTTCACAAAAAGTGGTGAGAGATGAGAGGTTATTCAAGGGTTGTAGCCGCTTCAACTTTCTTTGTAAAATTTCACAATTTTAGGGGGGGAGTAACCAGCCGTTTTTCTGTTTTCTAAAGTACAAACCGGGGGAGCTTGCCAGAGAGACAAACGCACACCGGATTGGATCTGAAAAACTTTAACAGTCCTGTTGTGGATTTCCGTAATTAATATTATGAAGTATTTCTTTCTTTTGATACTAAATAGACAACCGGAAACGAAGAGTTTTTTATCCATCGTATTATGATGTATCCTTTTTCGAATTTATACCGCTGATAATTAATCGTTTAACGAATTCAATGATGTAGGTTAATCCGGGAAGATATTGGTCTTTATTTATAAATGCAGTGCAGAAGTCTTTGGTGTTTATTTTGTTTTTCTATAATATTACTGTGTCAAAGAATAATACTCCTAAGGATGAATATCAACCTTGTAAACAAAACATAAAAGCGAATGAAATAAAAATTACCTCTTTTTCCTGAAATTTTATTGTGGCCGTAAACCACGGTTTTAATCCCCTATTATATGGACAAAGGCTTTTTCCGGTAAAGGACCGGCCTGGGCTTTTTATGTTTTTTTTGATTGTAGTATAGTACAACATAAAATCTGTATCTCTATGAAAATAATATTACTATTTCTTTTAGGTGTTCCTATGACACTTTATGCACAGGTTGTTACCACCAACCGTAACCCGGTGGGGCTGGAACACAACCTGTTATTTAATGCTACAAACCGCTACACGGTGACACAAACCGGTAATGCGTCCCTTAACCTTAATATGTTATTTGACGGAAAGTTT
This sequence comes from Sinomicrobium endophyticum, assembly GCF_052983315.1. Taxonomy (NCBI): domain Bacteria; kingdom Pseudomonadati; phylum Bacteroidota; class Flavobacteriia; order Flavobacteriales; family Flavobacteriaceae; genus Sinomicrobium; species Sinomicrobium endophyticum. Next base: position 13,680 of record NZ_JBRKIS010000051.1, on the reverse strand, counting down.
GCTCCTTCCTATACCGCTACGGGCCCCTCTGTTTCTAACCCTACCGTAATACATATCGAAGGGCTTCCCGCTTATCACACTCAGCGGGGCGCATGGGTCGGATGGTCCACCCGTGCATGGAATCCGTTCCACTTTAAGATTGAGGGGTATGATAGTTATAACGGGGCTAACACTTGGCGTGTGATAACAGATTATACTAATACGGAATATACCGGATATGATTTTTTGATAAAAATACCTGTCGGAGGGAGATATACGAAATTACGCTTTACATTTTATACGGCAACCGGTACTGACGGAAGATTAGGAATTTCCGAATTGTATTTTATCCACCCGGAAATCATGGCACCCTATGCGGGATTATACCAGGAAATTTCTGCCAATTCGTGGAAATCAGCAACCGATAAAGTGTATTATGAACAGGGAAATGTAGGTATAGGCACAGATAATCCGGACACTAAATTAGCCGTAAATGGAGTAGTGCACACCAAAGAGGTCAAAGTGGACCTGGATGGCTGGAGCGATTTTGTGTTTGCGGAAGATTATAAGCTTCCTACCCTGGAAGAAGTAGAGCTGCATATTAAGGAAAAAGGGCATTTAAAGAATATACCAAGTGCACAGGAAGTAGAGAAAAACGGGATTCTTCTCGGAGAGATGGATTCTAAATTACTGCAGAAGATCGAAGAACTGACTTTATATATCCTTGAACTAAACAAGGAGAACAAACGACAACTGGACAGGATTAATAACCTGGAAAAAGAGAATAAAAAACAACAACAAGAAATTGATCGGTTTAAAGAGAAGTCAAGATGAAAAAATTATGCACAATTATTACAGTTAAAGTATTGCTAACTGGGATTTTAATGATTTCACTATTACAGGTGAATGCTCAGGATATAATTAATAAAAATGTTACTGTAGATGCTGCCGGGTGGAAAAGGGTGGCAAAATTGAACGGTGCCGTAGGAAGAGGATATAACGAAGTGACCTTACATACTCGGGGAGGACAAACAACTCCCCGGGTTGTTAAAATTTCCTGGTTCAAAGGATGGAGCAATTATGGAGGATTAAATATAGTTTCAGCAGACCAAAGTGGTCACTGGTCCGAAGCCCGGATTACTTACGACGGTACGTATTCCTACCTTGAGGTAAATTTCACCCGTGATATTCCTGTATTATTTGTGTCCCTGGACCAGTCTGCATGGAGTGGAGGGAGCATTATAGAGGGAACATTACCCGGCGGCGGAGGCGATATTGTAGTTTCGGCCACGGTAGGCCGGGTAAATTACGGAGAAGGAGCCTTTTATCTGGGGTATAACGGTAATGTTGGGATCAATACGGCCAACCCCGATTCCAAACTGGCTGTAAACGGGGTAATACACAGCAAGGAAGTTAAAGTAGATTTAAACGGTTGGAGCGATTTCGTCTTTGAAGATAATTACCCTTTGCCCACTTTAGAGGAAGTAGAACAACATATCAAAGAAAAAGGACATCTGAAGGATATCCCCAGTGCTAAAGAAGTAGAAGAAAACGGGATATTCCTGGGGGAGATGGATGCTAAATTGTTGCAGAAGATTGAGGAATTGACTTTATATATGATAGAGTTAAAAAAAGAAAACCAACAACTCCGTAAAGAAATGGATGAACTTAAAAAGCCATAATATGAGAAATACACTCAAAAAAATATCAGCGTATGTTCCCTCCCCCTGGGGGAGGGCCAGGGTGGGGGTCTTGTTCCTTTTGCTCCCTTTTACTTTTTATGCCCAGACCAATACTTTCCCGGCTTCGGGGAATGCAGGGATAGGAACAACGAACCCGCAGGGAGGATTACATATAAAGGATGAGAACGGACTGTTGATTGAAACATCAGGCTTCCCTGCCAGAATTCGTATGACGGATGGTTTTACCAATACCAATACAAAAGATGATCTTCTGTTTGAATCTGACGGGGCTTTTTTGTTTAAGCTGGATCAAAATGGTAACGGAATAAGTAATATTCCCGGCTTCGGAATTTTTGACAAGGATAATAAGATCATATTCTTTGCCAGGGATAATGGTAATGTAGGTATAGGTACGGTTACTCCGGATGCCAAATTCACCGTAAAAGGAAAAATCCACACTCAGGAAGTCAAAGTAGACCTGGCAGGAGCCGTAGCCCCGGATTATGTGTTTAAGGAAGACTACCATTTGCGTTCCCTGGAAGAAGTACAGGCTCATATTAAAGAAAAGGGGCATTTACCGGGGATTCCTTCTGCTGAAGAAATGGAGGAAGAGGGGATTAATCTCAAGGAGATGAATTTGAGGTTGTTGGAGAAGGTGGAGGAGTTGACGTTGTATGTGATAGAATTGAAACGAGAAATCGACAAGTTAAAAAGTAGGTAAATATAAAAAACATGAGGATATTTTTTTTACTATTAGTATTTGGTTTTTATAGTTTTATTATCAAGGCACAAGAACCTTTGTCTAAACCCCCAAATCTCGGCAGTGAACCGAGTATACAAAGTCCAACAAGTAATAATTTAGGGAAATACGGAGAAATTCCAGTTTCGCTATTTACAGGAACTCCTACAATTTCTATCCCCCTAACTGATATAGAATGTGGAGAGATAAAAATCCCTATTGATTTACAATACGATGCCAGCGGGTGCAGACCTGATCAACACCCAGGTTGGGTGGGGTTAAATTGGAGTTTACGTGCTGGTGGAGTAATAAAACGACATACTAATGGGTACTTTGATGAATATGTTTATTTAGACCCGGAGAGAGGGGCGTATTATAATAATTATGATGTTCTTTCAGCACCCGATTGGAATACTGTAGAATTTTTAGAAGATAATTCTCATCTTGCTTTTGATGGAGGAGTCTATGAACCAGATGAATTTAGCTTTTCTTTTAATGGTATTTCCGGAAGCTTCATGTGGAATCATGAAGGAAAATGGGTAGTAAAGTCAAAAGAAAATCTAAATATTAAAGTAGAGCATATAACAGAAAATAATTACTTACTTAATTCCTCTTCTCAAGTTGTTCCCCGTGCTTTTACAAAATTCATTTTAACCACAAATGATGGTACCCAATATATTTTTGGAGGAGATAAGAATGCTATAGAATTTTCGAGACCTTCATTACCATTTCGAATAGAACCCTACAATCTCAAAGGACCGCCTGGCCCGGATAACACTTCAATAAGATATGAAAGTAAACATGAAATAAATCGCAACATTCAATCCAGTGCATGGCTCTTAACCGAAGTTATTTCCCCAACAGGAAGAAGTGTTAAGCTATACTATACCACGAGTGCCAGTTTGCAACAGGCAACATATAGTGAAATAGGAAGTATGATATCTCCAGTCAATGCATTAGGAAGGATATATACCTATGATATCAATCAGAACAATAAATATTACATAAATAGTTCTTATCTAGACAGAATTGAGACAGATAATGACGTAGTATGTCATTTTTCCAAATCACTTTCAAACGAATTAGTTCAGGATCTTAAATTCAAACCTTTTAGCCAGGACGGGTTTCCTTACGATGACTACGCCATGTTAAACATTAAATATTATAAATTAAATTCTTTACAAATCAATTCGGGAAATAAACCAATTAAAAAAATTCTTTTGAATTATATAGAAAACTCATCTGAACGATTGAAATTGAAAGAAGTAAAAATTTCTCATCTTGGAGGAATTAGTTCTGAAGATTATAAATATACATTGGAATATAGCCCTAAAAAGTTACCGACTTACAATTCCGGGCAGGAAGATCATTGGGGGTATTATAATGGGAAAAATTATTGGAATGGTGAAAGCAAACAAGAAGTAACCGAAATCCCAAATCTCGAAGGTTATTATGAATCAAGAGAACCTGATTCAGCATATATGGGTGCTGAAATTTTAACAAAACTGTATTATCCTACTGGAGGATTTTCAAAATTTTTATTTGAACCACATGATTATGCTAAAGTCATAGATTATAATCCGACTATACATTTAGAAACCCAGCAATCCAATACAATGGCTGGAGGTCTACGAATAAAAAAGATTGAAACTTATGATTATACATCCTCTGTTCCATTAGTTCAAGAATACTTTTATGCTAAAGATTATATCAACGGCGGGACTACTTCCAGTGGAGTATTGGCAGGAAAACCTATATATTATGAGGAAGGTAACGGATTACATGGGTCTTCCTTTCGAAAATTCAGTAGTTTGCCTTTAAATTATTTAAACACTACTAATGGGAATCATATCACTTACACCGAAGTAACGGAAAAAAACAAAGAAGGATATATCACTCACGCCTACACAAATCATGATAATGGCTATATGGATAAAGAACCATTTGCCCAAACTAATGAAGCGGAATCTTCAAAATATGCCAAAAAATTCTTTGGTAAATTAGATTTGGAAAGAGGGCTTCCTTTAAGTACAAAATATTACGATAAAACTAAGTTTTTAATAAAAAGCCTTACCAATCAATATAATTCAAATCCAAACAGGTATAATAGTTATGTTCGATCAGTGGGGGGAGTTGGGAATATTTATATATTTTCCGTCAGTCGAGTAGCTTATCCGTTATATTCATTTTATCCCTATTTAGAAAAGCAGACTATAAAGGAGTACTTTAAAAATGGAGAAGAAGTAAGTGCCGTTGTGTCATATAAGTATAATTCCAAACAATTGGTAAATGAGATTCAAGAGACAAATAGTAAGGATGAAATCCTGACCACAAAATATACCTACCCTTTTAACCTCACTTCGTCAAATCTATACCGAGAGATGACTAACAAAAATATGCTTGATTATAAAGTTATTGAAGAACAACTAAAAGGAAACAAAAAAATTAAGCATATAAAGACCGATTATAAAGACTGGGAAGACAATTTAATATTATCAGGACAAATCCAGGTATCGAAAGAAGGAGATGAAGTTGAAGATTTTATAGTGTATCACAACTATGACCGTTATGGAAACCCTTCGGAGATATCCAAAAATGCAGGGCCACATTCGGCGTATTTATGGGGATACGAAGGACGTTATCCAATAGCCAAATGTATAACTCCTAATGACGCTTCCGGGCTTAAGGTATCTGTGAATAGTTACCCCCTTAAAAAGGAGGCTTATGCAACTGGGGGGACCGTAGGATCAGGAGGCAGTTTGGGGTCTTTTACTTTAGAAAGGTCCGGATCAGTTACTGTTTACATCGAAGAGCTTAATATTCAGGATTTTACTAATGATGCTACATTATCTATTGTAATGGATGTATTACAAGGAAATAATATAGCGAAAAGCCTTAATTTTAGCTTTAATTATTATGCAAGTTCGGGTAATTGGATGCCTTCCCCGGGAGGTGACCAGTTCTCCGTATCACTTCCTGCCGGAAACTATTCTCTTAAGTTCAACCCATCTGGTTCCAGTTTCTTATATAATGGATCAACAAGTATGGGGTTACCGAATTTTACTTTTAATGGTAGTATACGTTATCGGCACCGGGTCACGGAAGAAGTAGCGGGAAAGTTCTTTCATACCAGCTTCGAAGACGACATTACTGCCAATCCGGTATATGCATATACAGGTAAAAAGAGTCATTACGGTACCTATGAAATGAGTTTGGTAGCATCGGGAGCCGGAGATTATGTTTTGGAATACTGGATGTATAACGTTTCCACAAAATCCTGGGAACGTAACGAAGAATTGGCGTCCATAACATCTTCTGGGAATTTTACCAAAACTATCGGGCAATCCAATAGGTATATAGATGAAATCCGGCTTTATCCCTCAAATGCCCAAATCACTACGTATACCTATGATCCATTAATCGGTATGACCAGTATGACCGATGCCAGTGGCCGTGTAACTACCTATAATTACGATGATTTCAATCGATTGGAGTTTGTACGGGATGAGAGAGGTAAACTTATACAGGAGAACAAATATCATTACAAGAACTAACCCGCTATAACATTTAAAGATGAAAAAAAAGATAATATTAATTTTTTTGTGTTCTTTTTGGAGCCTTGTTGTTATTCCTGTATTTGCTCAGAATGTTCGGATTGTGGGCTCTGATTATGTACAGTACGGAGAAACAGAGATTTACGAAGTAGTCGGGTACCAGGGAACTATTACAGGTGCCATATGGACAGTTCAGGGAGGAACAATTGTATCGGGAGGCTCCGGGAGTGGTATTCGGGTAAAATGGGATCAAGCCGTTAATAATGCAACAATACGTTTTAACGGTTATTCTATAGGAAGTCTTTCTTTTTCGGTAACTATAGGAAATCTGCCATTAGTTAAGCCGCCTAATCCCGTTATAAGTAGCTCCAAGTGCGGGGAAGTTATTTTGGCAAGGAGCGGTTCAATTCCTAATGGTACGACATGGTATTGGCAGGGTACTAATTCCAATGGCAAAAGAACCGATCTTGGGTCCGGAAGTACTTTTAAGGTGACCAGTAGCGGAACGTATTATATACGTGCAAGAAACGCAAGTGGTACCTGGAGTAGCGGAAGCGGCTCAGTGTCGGTTACTGTCACCAATAATCCTGTTGTACCCACCATGCCCGCGATAACTAATAATTGCGGAAATACTGTTTTGACCAGGGGAACACCACCCAATGGGGTAACCTGGTATTGGCAAAGTAGCGCATGGGGGACGAGTACGGCTCCGGGAAATTCTTCAAAGAGTATAACACTTAGTGAAGGGACGGTCTACTATTTACGGGCGCGAAGCAACAACATGGCGTGTTGGAGTAATGCCTTAACTATAAACTATACCGTAACCGGCGGAGGTGAAACCTGGTATGCCGATTTGGATGAAGACGGATTCGGAGATCCGGATAATACAATAGTTGCCTGTACTCAACCGGAAGGATATGTAGCCAATGCAGATGATTTATGCCCGGGAGAAAAAGGAATCTATAATGGTTGTACAATACCCCCGTATATCCCCGTACAGTTAAGCAATGACAATTATGTGTATACGCGTATTTACCAGAAAGGAATGCTCAGCCCGGAGAATATACAACTTGCCCGGGATGTTCAGGAAACAGTAACTTATTACGATGGGCTGGGGCGTCCTAAACAGGAAGTGTTAATTCGTGAATCGCCTAATATTCAAGATATAGTAAAGCATAGGGACTATGATGTTTTTGGAAGGGAGGACAGGGAATACTTACCTTTTGTACCTGACTCGGCAATGGGAGGTGACGGCACTTTGCGTGAGGGGGATTTAGTTCTAAGTACTCAGGAATATTACAAGACAAAATATTCCGACGATTTTGAGGGAATGAATATTTCGCAGGTCAATGCGTATTCTCAGAAACAGTTTGAGCCATCTCCTTTAAACCGGGTTGAAAAACAAGCTGCTCCTGGTAAGGACTGGCGTCTGGGAGGTGGGCATGAGATAGCGTTTGCTTATGGTACTAATAATAACCAAGAAGTAAGGCTTTATCAGGCCAATGTTATAAAGGCTGTGCAAAATAATGTGACAACCTATATTCCTTCCCTGGAGTTACCAAGTGGCAACGCCGGGTTTTATGCGGCAGGAAAATTATACAAAACTATAACCCGTGATGAAAACCACAGCGGCACAGGTAAAGAACATACGGCAGAAGAGTTTAAAGACAAGCAGGGCCGTATAGTTTTAAAACGAACCTATACTAAGGATACAACAGATACAGTAATTCCCCATGACACCTATTATGTATATGATGATTACGGCAACCTGACCTATGTATTGCCGCCTAAGGCCGAAGCCCATTCGACCCAACCTAATGGCACCAAGCTCAAAGAGCTGTGCTACCAATATGTTTACGATGGTAGAAATCGTCTGGTGGAGAAGAAGCTTCCCGGCAAGGGATGGGAGTACATTGTTTACAATACTCTGAATCAACCGGTAATGACAAAGGATTCCCTGCTATCGGAAGGAGGCCATTGGTTGTTTACCAAGTATGATGCCTTTGGTAGAGTTATATATACGGGACAAACCAATCACAGCCAGCGTCGGGGAGAGCTTCAGCGCATTTTTAATGGTGCTGCCAAAAAATATGAAACCCGTATACAATCCCCGGCTCCACCTACGAACATAAAAGGCACGGATATTTACTATACCAATGTCAGTCCACCAACAGGGATATCCCAGGTATATACGGTAAACTATTACGACGACTATAATTTTGACAAATCCGGTTTAACAATACCTACAGAAGTATTGGAGCAGGAAGTGGATATGCGGACCAGAAGTTCGGCTACGGGGAGTAAGGTACGTGTACTGGAAACAGATTATTGGATCACTACCATCTACGCCTACGATAACAAAGGCAGGCTTATTTATACCGCCAGTAAAAACCCTTTCCTGAATACCACGGATATCGTGGAATACAAACTGGACTTTGTTGGTAAAGTACTGGAAAGCAAAACTACCCATAGCAAAGGCAGTAATGCCCCAATAGTTACTACTGACCAATTTGAATATGACCATGCAGGCCGTTTACTAAGGCAATTACAGTGTGTCAACGGGGACTGCGGCGGGAATACCACGGGAGATAACCTGGTTCTAGACTATTCTATTACGGAAACCCGACACGAAGTGGCCAGCAACTCCGTTACCTTAAAACCAGGTTTTCACTTTAAAGCGACCAGTAATATAAGTTTTAGTGCTTCGATCAGCCTTCCAGAAGAGCTTATCGCCGAAAATATATATGATGACCTAGGGCAGTTAAAGGAAAAGAAGGTAGGAAATAGTGCGGAAAACCCTTTACAACGTATTGGATATAAATACAATGTACGTGGATGGTTAACAGATATCAATGATGTAGACAATCCTTCAGGAAGGTTGTTTAATTTCCAGATCAACTATAACAAAAGCAGGAGCAGTATTACCTCACCTTTGTACAATGGTAACATTGCGGAGACTTACTGGAAGACGGGCAATGATAATGTGATGCGGCGTTATGCTTACAGTTATGATGCCTTGAACCGAATTACTTCCGGGTTATTTAACGGTAGTGGACAAACCGATCGATATACGGTAGAAGGTATTACTTATGACAAGAACGGTAATATAGAAACTTTAACCCGCAGAGGTCACCTGAATAGTGGCGCCACTTCCTTTGGAATAATGGACAACCTTTCCTACGATTACAATACAGGAAACAAGTTATTAAAAGTAACGGATACCGGAAATAAGACTTATGGTTTTAAAGATGGCAGTAACACCAATAATGACTACACCTATGATGCCAATGGCAATTTAAAGACGGATGCCAAAAAGGGTATTACCGGTATCACCTATAACCATTTAAATCTCCCTATCCGGGTTAACTTCGGAAGCAATAAAATTGATTATATTTACGATGCCTTGGGAGTAAAGTTAAAGAAGGAAGTCTCCGAGGGAAGTTCTGTGACAGGTACGGAGTATGCGGGGAAGTACATCTATGAGAATGGGCAATTACAGTTTTTTAATCATCCTGAAGGATATGTGACTAAGGAAAATAATACGTATAAGTATGTTTACCAGTATAAGGATCATTTAGGCAACGTTCGTCTATCTTATGCTAACATCGGAACTGCAAGTATTCCGGAATTGGAAATCATCGAAGAGAATAGTTATTACCCTTTTGGGTTAAGGCATAAGGGATATAATGGCCAAACCTCTTCTTTTGGAAATAGTGTGGCCCAAAAATGGAAATTTGGTGGGAAGGAATTGGATGAGAGTTTGGGATTAGGAACGTATGATTTTGGAGCGAGGAGTTATGATCCAACTATCGGTAGGTGGATGAATATAGACCCAAAGTCAGATGATATTCTTCAGGTTGATTTAACTCCATACAATTATAGCTGGAATAATCCTGTAAATATTAGCGATCCCGATGGAAAATGTCCTATGTGTTGGGGAGCAGTAATTGGGTTTGTAGTAGAATATGGAACCCAAGTAACAACAAATCTAATAGAAGGACAGGAACTGGGAGAAGCATTGACAAATATTGACGGAAGTAAGTTGGCAGTTGCCACGGTTACTGGTGCAGCTACCGCAGGTTTATCGACAATAAAAGTAGTTGGAGCGGCTGCGAAAGTTTATAAAGCGACGGCAGTAACTTCTACGGCTGCTGGGGGAAATATAATTAATCAGTACATGGATGGAAGAAGTACAGTTGATGCAATAGAATTGGGTATTGAAATTGTGGGAGAGAATATTCCTTTACCTAAATCAGTTGCGAAAAAAAAGCCATTAGATAAGAAAATTAAAAAGTTAGAGGAAAAAGTAGATAGAGCTAAAAGAGTAGCTGGAGAAAAACCAAGACCATCTAGAGCAGAGGCTGTTAAAAAATCGAAAAAAGAACTTGAAATGGCAAAAAACAAAAAGGAAGAAAAAAGTAAAATAAATGAAGGAGCGAAAAATACTGTGGATTCTGCTGCTAAGGAAACTTCAAAAAAGAGTTTAGAACAAGCGTATGAAAGATATAAGCACAGAACGGATAATTAAATTATAAATTTAATCGTATGATAGAGAAAGAGAAAGTATCTAAGTTTCTTTTATGGCTGGGAAGTTTGCTGATGCTTGTTGTCTCAATTGTTTTGCTATGGAAGACAAACCAGAAAAGATTAATTAATGCTGGAAATATTTTGGTTTCTGTTGAAATTGTCGAAGCACCTAATAAATGTTCTAATATTGGAAAAAGAGGAGGATATTGTACACTCAAATATAATAGTAAAACATTTGTGAAAAGAGCAGGGAATAAATTTTGTCATTTGGTTTCTGGAAAAATGAATTTGAAAATGCTAACCAATAAAGAGAGGAATACATTCATATTCGTAGGGGAATATGAATCTGCTCAATTTTTATATGGAGGTTTCTTATTTATGATTGGTCTTATAATAATGATTAAAATTTTTTATAATTAACCCGCTCTCTGAGTGTCGTATACTCTATGCGAATGTCTCCGACTTCGCAGCCTACTGCACATCAATGACAGGCCAAATATGTTGCGCTCCTCTCTGAGGAGCTTCCAAAATGATGTTTCAAAAATCGGAATAAGAATTATGAACTGGTGGGAAATCGGAAAAGGTTTATTATGCTTTTTAGCCGCTTTTATTTATTTTAAATATTTATATGGTTCTTTAGCAAAAGAGGGAGAGAAAAAATTTGGCAGTAGTTATACCCGGGTTTTTTTCCTTGCAGATAAAATGAGGGATATTAAAGGCTTGATAGTTGGAATATTGCTTATTGTTTTTGGTTTGTTTTTTATCTATAATGAACTGGCAAGAAACTATGGTTGGGAATTGATTATGGCAAAGGAATAAAGGAAAAACCAAATAGGTTGATTCATGGGAAAAACTACTTTTTTAGTCCTTATGGAAGGAGCACTTGCTTCCTGCGCTGCAAACAAATATCCGTGCTCTGCGAATGTCTTTGACTTCGCAGCCCACTGCACATCCATGACAGGCCAAATACGTCGTGCTCCTCTCTGAGGGGCTTCCAAATCGGTGTTTCATAAGGTTGAACCACATTTTTGTAACTTATTTAAAACCTTTTCATTGACCAGGCCTTTGCAACAATAAATGAAGGAAGACTTGCGAGAACTTGAGATATGCCACAGAGAGGTGTTTTTCGTTTTTTTCTTTTCATTGAAGGCTTAGGCTGCGAAGTTGCAAACTTCGCAGAGCGGGGAATATGAATAAGTCCTTAACCGGGCAGTAGTGATTATTTTAGTATGATTACACAATACGATGTGCACTAAATACGAAATAGCGCATTTTTAAATGTGCAAAAAATAGTTTAAATTGCACTTTAGAATGGGCAATATATGGAGGTGTTACTAAATAAGTCGGTGAGATTAGTTCGTGGAGTAAAGACAGACAGCGTTCGTTATCTGTTTGATAACATATTGTGGAAGAATAGATTGATAGGTATTAAAGGAGCCAGGGGGACAGGAAAAACCACCTTGTTGCTGCAACGGTTAAAAGCGCTGAGGCTTCCGCCGAACCAGGCAACCTACTGGACGTTGGATGATTTGTATTTTACCGATTCGGATCTGGCAGATACCGCCAGGCTTTTTTACAACGGAGGCGGAAGGGTGCTGTTTTTGGATGAAGTACATAAGTACCCCGCCTGGTCGCAGCATATTAAAAACCTCTATGATGAATACGATGACCTGCAAATCGTATTCACCGGTTCCTCCATTATAGATATAGCAAAAGAAGAGGTGGATTTGAGCCGCCGGGCATTGATGTACACGCTTTATGGAATGTCGTACAGGGAATATATGAATTTCAAATACAGCTCAGAGCTGCCTGTCCTGTCGTTTGATGAAATTATCAGCGGCACGCAGGCATGGCAACATAAATTTCCCGAAAAATTCCGGCCATTAGAGTATTTTGCGGAATACCTGCAACAAGGGTACTACCCGTTTTCACTGGAAGATGAAGAAAGTTTTGCTACACGACTGCAACAGGTCATCCGCATTATCGTGGAGTACGATATGGCGCAGCTATCGGGATTTGACATCAGGAATGCCCGAAAACTGCTACAGCTATTATATATTCTTTCGGCCAATGTTCCGTTCAAACCCAATATTTCGGAACTGGCCAGAAAAAGTCACATACACCGAAACACGATCAACGAATACCTGAATTTTTTGGATGAAGCACAGCTTATAAGACAGGTTTATCCGGCAGGAATAAGCGTGAGCACCCTGCAAAAACCGGAAAAGATCCTTTTGAACAACCCCAATCTGGCTTTTGCATTGGCTCCCAATGCCACGGATAAAGGGAATCTGCGTGAAACATTTTTTGCATCACAATTGGCGGTACATCATAAAATATCCCTCCCCGGGCAAGGCGACTTTACCATAAACGATACCTATGTATTTGAAATTGGCGGAAGGAAGAAAGGACGCAAGCAGATTGAAGGGGTGGAGCATGCTTTTGTCGTTGTTGACGATGTGGACTTTCCCGTGCTCCATATTCCACTTTGGGCCTTCGGAATGTTGTACTAGGCATTAATCCTTTTCCGGCCATTGCGTAAATGTAATACTAGTGCTGTGAAACTCCGGAGAGCGGGGTTTTTGCTACAGATAAAGTGGGGGGAAAATTAATCACTAGAATACCGGGAATGACTGACTGGTCAACTGAAATTCTACAGCAGAATGTTGGTATAAAACTCTCCCTTATAGAAAAAGGAATTGACCAATACCCAAACTATTAAAATCGGAATAAGAATTATGAACTGGTGGGAAATCGGAAAAGGTTTATTATGCTTTTTAGCTGCTTTTATTTATTTTAAATACTTTAATGAGTCTTTTGTAAAGATAAAAGAAAGGAAATTTGGTGATAATTATGGCGAAATGTACCGTCTAGGGGATAAAATAAGAGATATTCAGAGTTGGGTGGGTGGAATACTGCTGGTTCTTTTTGGAATATTATTTATTTACAACGAATTAGCAAGAAATTATGGTTGGGAATTGATTATGGCAAAGGAATAAACACTCACTCAACGAAGTGTCGCATGCTCTGAATGTCTCCGACTTCGCAGCTTACTGCATATCAATGGAAGACCAATACGTTGCGCTCCTCTCTGAGGGGCTTCTAAAATGGTGTTCCAGAATGTTGAACCACATTTTTGTAACTTGTTTAAGCCTTTTCATTGACCAGGCCTTTACAGCAATAAATGAAGTAAGACTTG
>NZ_JBRKIS010000050.1:0-11053 GCF_052983315.1 Sinomicrobium endophyticum | reverse complement strand
GTGGACGTGCTTTGGGGGACAGGTGGTGATATAGCCAGTACAGCCAATTTTGTACGTGATGTTGCAAATGCCTTTGACGGTGATGATACTACTTTTGCACATTTAAGGGCTAACCTTGCCGTGCTTAGTGAAGGTGTTCACATTACCGCTTTATACCCGACCTTGTCCGTAGAGGGCGATGGCGTCAGGGTGTTGTTGCAAAGAGAAGAAGGCGGATTGATCGATGCTTCGGTATTGTCAGATAATATCCGCATACGAACCTATAATAATAACGATGCCAACAGCGAGTTGACTTTAGACCCGGAACTGATCCAGTTATCATTATTCCCGGGTACTACGGATGTTTACGAGTTGATCTACCCGGTGAACGTACCGTTCAACCGTATAGAAGTATCGTTTGATTCGGGACTAGCCAGTGCTTTTGAAGGACTGCATGTTTATGAACTGGACAGGGCACAGGATGTTCCCGGGGGAGAATTCCCGGAAAGTGGGCTTTGGGCTACGTTGCAGACTAATGGAACTGTAGCTCCGTGCCTGTTGTGTGATGTTATAGATCCTGACAATGCGGTAGATGCTAACCTGACCACCTTCTCCCAGTTAAATATACCGGTTGGAGTAGGAGGTTCCGTATGGCAGGAACTTTCAGGGTTCCCTTTCCGCGCTCAGCAGGGAGATCACATACAAGTAGTATTAGGTATAGGAAGTGGAATTATCGATGCCAGCTTACTTGGAGGGCTGACTTTTCAGGCTATGGATGGCGACACCAATGCAGGAGAACCTATCGGGCTTTCCAATTTGTTAAGTGTTAACCTCCTGCCCGGAACCAGTGATCAGTATGCCTTTGTCTTTAATCCCGATGCGGAATTCGATAAAGTCCGGGTAGAATTCCAGTCGTTGCTGGCAGCCCTGACTAATATTCAGATTTACGGGGCAAGAATAAAATTACCGGATCCGGATATAGTTTCCGGTAATATAACCATGCCCGGAACCTCTACAACCGTGGAATTATCCCCCAATGGAGGAACAACCCTGGAGTGGTTTGCCGATGCGGAAGGCGGAGAGCCGATAGCAACCGGTAATTCTTTTACCACACCAACCTTAGATGAAAATATCACATATTATATAGAGATCAGCCGGGACGGTTTTGTAGATCCGCAACGTTTCCCTGTGACCGTAAATGCTACGAATGATACATGGGCATTGGCGCAGGACTGGAGTGTTTTCGGAGGATGCCTGATCTGTAATGTAACCAATCCGGATAACGCAGCGGATGGAGATCCTACCACTTATGCAGTACTGAACCAGACTGCAGGTGTTGCCGGAGGAATTCAGATGAACCTCTTCGACTTCCCGCTTCAGGGACTTCTCGGAGATAATATACAATTGGTAGTTGGCCTTGGCGGTGGTATTATTGATGCCAGTCTTTTCGACGGGCTTACCCTGCAAAGCTTTAACGGTGAAAATGCCAATGATGACCTTACGGATGATGCAGCCTTATTAAATCTGCAATTGTTGCCCGGTTCCACAGATCAGTATGTGGTGACCTTTACCCCGGGTGCCGATTTTGACCGTCTGCAACTGAATTCATCTGCTTTGGTAGACCTGTTCAGTAACCTCAGGGTGTACGGAGCAAGGATACAGTTTGTAAAACCGAATATAGTTTCCGGGCTTGTAACAACACCGGGAACATCTACTACAGTAGTAGCAGAGCCGGTTGCAGAAACCAGCCTGGCATGGTATGCGGCAGAGGAAGGTGGAGCCCCCATAGCTACAGGAAACGAATTGACTACTCCGGAACTGACGGAAAACACAACGTATTATGTAGAAGTAAGCCGTGACGGTTTCGTGGAGCCCGAAAGATACCCGGTGACCGTAATGGTTATGGATGCTCCTGTAGCAGGGATTCCGATGGTTAGAGTATATGCGGATGGACAAGATTTTGGAGGGACTGAATTGCTTGGAGCCCCTTTGTATACGATGAGTAACGAGGAAAATGCCGCAGACGATGACAAAGATAGTTATTCAACAATGGGTATTACTGCATTAGGTGAAGTATGGCAAAAATTAGACTTTACTACTCAACAACCAGGTCCTGATGATCCGGTACATGTTAAGGTGGGGACAGAAACAGGGTTATTAAGTTTGGCAACAGGATTAACTTTACAAACCTATAATGGAGACACTCCTGTAGGAGAAGCTATACAATTGAGTAGTTTGATAGGGCTTTTGAATGGTGCTGATCAGGCTGATATTGTATTGCCTGCACCCGGTGAACCATATAATAGCGTACGAATAAGATATAATGGAATAGCTCTTGGAGGAGGGATTAATATTTATGGAGCATATTTCAATGAGCCAGGAGATAATGTTGCTTGTGATGAGCCTTCAGATATATTATGGGGTAATTCCGGTGGTATTGCCGGTGGTTTAAATCCGGTAGATGATCCAGAAAATGCTGCAGACGGTGATGAAACTACTTTTGCTCACCTTCGTGTTAATTTGGGAGTAGCCAATGCAAAAACACATGTTACTACTCTTTACCAAATGGTATCTACTCCTGGGGATTCTATTCGTTTAGTATTCCGTAATGAAGGAGGGCTATTAGACGTTGGTCTATTAGCAAGTAGTTTTACTATAAGAACTTATTTAGATAACCAGGATAATGGAGCACTTGATTTAGATGAGAGTATTCTTAAATTAAGCCTTTTACCTGGTAGTGGGGATCTGCAAGTGCTCACTTATCCAATAGACACGGAATTTAATCGTATTCAAGTATCATTGGGGGAAGGGCTTGCTCTTGCCTTATCAAGTTTATATGTCTATGAAATAGGCCGTGTAGCCCCATCCCCGGTAATTGCCGGAGGATCGGATGTGACCGCCTGTGTGGGTGAAGATGTGACCCTCGAAATAGATTTCCCGACAGAAAATGTCGTATATAACTGGTACGATGCCGAGACCGGCGGTAACCTGGTAGGATCGGGTAATCCGTTCACTATCGAAGCCGCAAATCTCGAACTCGGAACAAATACATTCTATGTATCCCTTTCCAAAAACGGTTGTACCGACGAGGCTTCTGCCCGTACCGAAGTATCCGTTAACGTACTGGAAAGCCCGGAAGCGCCACAGGCAGTATCTGCCAATGTATGGGCAGCCCCGGGAGGATCTGCTACCTTACAGGTGCTCGATCCGGATGAAAATTTAACCTATAACTGGTACGATGCGGCTGCCGACGGTGAATTGCTGCATACCGGAGATACTTTTGAAGTAAGCGGTGTTACTGCGGATACTTCTTATTATATAGAGGCTGTTGCAGGAGAAAGCTGTATAAGCCCGGCCCGCACCGAAGTAACCGTAATGGTATTGATGCCACCGGTTATCGATCCGATAGGGGCAACAATTACCCAGGGAGAAACCGTGACTTTCGATGGATCGTCTCCCGACGGTACCGAAGTGGTCTGGTACGATCCGGATGGCAATGAAGTGGCTGTAGGTCCGGAATTTACTATCCCCGATAATCTTCTGCCCGGAGATTATGTATACACGGCTACCACAAGAGACCCGGAAACAGGAGCGGAATCCGACCCTGTGGAAATACCGGTGACCGTAGAACCCCTTGTATTGGATGCGCCTACGGTAACGCCACCTTCAGCCGTTATAGATGAAGGAGATACTCAGACGTTTACCGCTACACACGATGTTCCCGGGGTTACCTTTACCTGGTACGATCCGGACGGAAACGTAGTAGCTACAACACCTGAATTCACAACACCTGCCGATCTTCCGGTAGGAGACTATACATACACGGTGACTGCAACCGACCCGGTAACAGGAGTAGTTTCGCCTCCTGCGGAAGTACCTGTTACCATACAGTCACTGGGTGGCGGATTGCTGCCGCCTGCCGTAAATCCTCCTTCTGCGGTAATTGCCGAAGGGGATACGGAAACCTTTACGGCTAGTCATGACAATCCGGATGTAACGTACACCTGGTATGATGGTGATGGCAATGAAGTGGCAACGACGCCTGAGTTTACGACACCGAATGATCTTCCGATAGGTGCATATGTATATACAGTTACAGCAACTGACCCGGATAGCGGTGAAGTGTCCGATCCGACCGAAGTTCCGGTAACAGTAGAACCTGCAGGTACACTTCTGCCGCCTACAGTGACCCCGCCTTCGGCAACTTATCCTGAAGGAGATACGGAAACCTTTACGGCCGGACATGACAACCCGGATGTGACCTTCACATGGTATGATCCGGATGGTAATGAAGTGGGAACCACTCCGCAATTTACCACTCCTGCCGATCTTCCCGTAGGAAACCATACCTATACAGTGACAGCGACTGACCCGAATAGCGGAGAAGTCTCTGACCCGACAGAGGTGCCGGTAACCGTAGAACCAGCAAGTACTTTGGCGCCACCCACGGTGACACCGGAATCTGCAGTACTCAACGAAGGCGATACGGAAACCTTTACGGCCGGTCATGACAACCCGGATGTGACCTTCACATGGTATGATCCGGATGGTAATGAAGTGGCAACTACACCAGAATTTACTACCCCTGCGGACCTTCCCGTAGGAGAACATACATATACGGTAACGGCAACAGATCCGAATACCGGAGAAGTGTCCGACCCGACCGAAGTACCTGTAACCGTAATTGGCGCAGGAGACCTGTTACCACCGACTGTAACCCCTCCTTCTGCGACTTATCCCGAAGGAGATACGGAGACCTTTACGGCCAGCCATGATAACCCGGATGTGACCTTTACATGGTATGATCCGGATGGTAACGAGGTGGCAACAACGCCTGAATTTACTACGCCTGCTGACCTCCCGTTAGGAGATCATACGTATACAGTTACGGCAACCGATCCGAATACCGGTGAGGAATCCATACCGACCGAAGTACCGGTAACGGTGGAACCCGCAAGCGGATTGGCATCGCCAACAGTAACACCGCCTGCTGCGACTATAGAGGAAGGAGAGACCGAGACCTTTACGGCTACTCATCCTGACGATCCTGATGTAACCTATACCTGGTACGATCCGGATGGCAATGAAGTGGCAACAACACCTGAGTTCACTACACCGGATAACCTTCCCGTAGGAGAGCATGTGTATACGGTAACGGTAACTGATCCGGACACCGGGGAAGTATCTGATCCTACCGAAGTTGTAGTGACCGTAGAACCGTCTACCGGCACCTTGTTGCCACCGACGGTAACCCCTCCTTCCGCCACAGTTATGGTAGGCGATACGGAAACCTTTACGGCCAGTCACGACAATCCTGATGTAACCTATACCTGGTACGATCCGGATGACAATATAGTGGCTACTACGCCCGAATTTACAATACCCGATGATCTCGCAGTAGGAGATTATACCTATACGGTAACAGTGACCGATCCGGACAGCGGAGAAGAATCTGCACCAACCGAAGTGCCTGTAAGTGTAGTGCCGACCGGTACTTTGTTACCACCAACGGTAACGCCACCTGCAGCGACTATTGAAGAAGGAGAAACCGAGACCTTTACGGCCAGTCACGACAATCCTGACGTAACCTATATCTGGTACGATCCGGATGGCAATGAAGTAGCAACTACACCTGAGTTTACTACACCGGATGATCTTCCCGTAGGGGAGCATGTGTATACGGTAACGGTAACTGATCCCGACAGCGGGGAAGTATCTGACCCGACCGAAGTTGTAGTAACCGTAGAACCGGCTTCCGGTGAGTTACTACCTCCGACTGTAGACCCATTACAAGCTACGATAAACGAAGGGGAGACCGCATTGTTCACCGCTTCTACCGATTATCCGAATGGAATAATCGTATGGTATGACACTGACGGTAATGAAGTGAATATTGGAGAGGAATTTGTAGCCGGAGTAGGATTGCCGGAAGGAACATATAACTATAATGTTGTAGTAAGAGATCCGGATACAAACGAAGAATCTGCACCGGTACAGATTACACTTAACATACTTTCGGTTACACCTCCTATAGAGTGCTTGCCGGCGTATGATAGACTCTATGCTACTAGCGAAACCTCTTCGGCTTTTGGAGTGCAGAACAATGTGAATGCCATAGATGGCAATCTTGATACACACAGTACGGTCGCAGTTCCGCTTTTATTGATAAGTAGTAATTATCAACAATTGAATTTTGGCCAACAGTTTAATGTTGCCAATGGTGATGAGTTACATGTTAAGATCGGTACTTCTGTACTACTTGCTTTAGGTAGCATAAGAATAGATGTTCAGGCTTATAACGGATCAGATGCGGTAGGAACGCCTGTACAACTTAGTTCAGGAGTGTTGCTTAATCTTTTGTCTGGCGAAAACGTTTTGGACATAGTGGTCCCTGATCCGGGAACCACATTTAACGCTGTTAGAGTTACTGCGAGAACATTATTAGCCTCTGTAGGAGGAAGTGTTGATATATATGAAGCTTATGTAAATCAACAGGTAGAAACACTTGCTGAGTGTAAACCTGTAGAAGACATATTGACAGGAAGTACTTCCGGTGCATTGGGGACATTGAATGGAGTAGAAAATGAAAACAATGCCGTTGATGGTAATATAGAAACCGCCGCAACTTTACGCCAGAATGTAGGAGTAGCCGGTTATGTCCACCTTACCACGCTGTATAGTGCACCTTCCGTTCCCGGAGATTCCATTCGTGTGGTTCTTGCCGATGAGGATGCCGGTTTGCTGGATCTCGGTGTAGCGACCGGAATTAAAATGGTTGCTTATATGGGGAACACCCCGGTACACGAAGTATCGGTTCAGGAAGGACTTTTAAGCCTGAAACTCCTCGGAGGAAGCAATCAGTATGAGGTGGCAACTGCCGTAGATCAGCCTTTTGACCGTATTTCCATACAACTCGGGGGACTGGTTTCAGCCCTTTCCGGAGTTAATATTTACGAGATAGAGCGCGTTCCCGGTATTCAGCTGGAAGGTAATAATCCCGGTGATAATGTTGTAGAAGCCTGTCAGGGCGGAACCGTAAACCTTACCGCACCGGCTGATGACTGTACAACTTATGTATGGTACGATGCCCGCAATGGTGGTAACGTAATCGGTGAAGGTAACCTCGAATTCGAAGTTCCGGCCGACTGGACTCCCGGAGAACATATCGTATACGTACAACCTGTACGTTACGGTTGTGAAGAATCCGGCCGTATCGCGGTAACTATCCAGGTAAACGAAGCTCCGACAGCAGACGATATTGCTTTGGAGACCGATAATCCGGACTATTGCGAAGAAGAGGATGTGCTGATCACTGCTACGGCAGAAGAGATCGCCAACCCGGTATTTGCATGGTACACAGACGTAAATAAAGAAAACCCGGTAGCCGATGCCGATGGAGTGACTTTCGTAGTAAATAACGGAGAGTTGTCCATCAGTGGATTAGCGGTAGGTACACATACTTATTATGTAAGTGTAAAAGATGGTGAAGATGGTTGTGAAAACGTTGCGGGAGACCTGGCGGAAGTATCCGTGATCGTGAAACCCGGAGCTACTGCAGCAGACATACAAACAAGCGATCAGGTGATCTGCTTCGGAGAAACTGCTGTATTGGAAGCAGCCAGTACAACCATTACAGCTCCGGTATTCAACTGGTATGATAATGAAGATCTCATAGGAGATCCGGTATTTACGGGACCTGTATTTGAACAAAACGGTTTAACAGCCGGATTGTATACATATTATATTACAGTTCAAAACGACGATACCTGCGAAAGTTCTGCGGAAGAGGCTGTAGCGGCTACCATAGCTGTTCAGCACCAGATAACCGCGGAGGATATTGAACTTCCGGGAGATCTCAGCCAATGTCTTGGCTCTCCCGTAGCCTTGTCCGCAGCTGTAAATTCTGCCATAACTGTCGAAAACCCTGTCTTTACTTGGTATTTGGATGCCGCAGGTACACAGCAGATTACCGACGGTATGGAACTGGACGGCGCTACATATACGGTTAACGGAAGTGATATGACTGTTGAAGGCCTTGCCGAAGGAACAGTGATCAATTACTACGTTACCCTGGACGGAGACAATGTATGCGGAAGCCTTGACGGTGACCTGGCAACAGTACAGGTGACCATAGGAAATGAGCTCGAAGCTCCTGAGGTATCCGAGTCCAATGTAATGGTTTGTGAAGGGGAAGATGCCGTATTGTCCATACTTAACCCGCAGGGTAACCTGGAGTATAACTGGTATGAGACTGCTTCCGGAGGAACTCCGGTATTTACAGGAAGTAACTTTGAACTCACAGCAGTTACAGGAGATGCGGTTTATTATGTAGAAGCTGTCGGAGATGGCGATTGCGTAAGTCTTACACGTACGGAAGTTACCGTAACGGTTAAGGATTATGCTTCCGCCGCCGATATAAATATAGACGGAATAACTGAAATATGTGAATATGATGACCTCGTATTGACTCCGACTACCGATATAACCGAACCGGTATTCCGATGGTATGCCAACGCCGATAAAACCGGTGAGATCGTAGATGGAGTTTCAGCCGATGGAATACTGACACTTTCCGGGCTTGCCGAAGGAACGTATACATACTATGTAAGTGTGGAGTCTGACGAATTATGTGAAAACCCTGCCGGCGACCTGGCCGAGGTAGAAGTAACGGTTGGTGCGCCTCAGGCAGCGCCTGTAGTTACGCCGCCCGAACAGTTCGTAGTGGTTGGGGATGATGCGAATCCTTTCGAAGTAACCGATCCTGGTACAGGTGAGGTCGTATGGTATACGGATGAAGAACTTACCGCGGAGGTGTTCAGAGGAACCTCTTATGTTCCGGCTACAGGAACAGTAGGTACATTTACTTACTATGTGGTTATAGAAGACGGAGCTTGCGTATCTGAAATAACACAGGTAGTACTCCATGTTACCGACCTGCCGACACCACCGGAAGAATGTTATATAGCCGATTCACAGATCAACGGAACAACTCTCGGTTGTGTGCTGTGTTCGGTTCTGAATCCGACAAACTCCATTGATGAGGATACGGAGAACTTTACAAGGCTGGTAATGCCTGCCGGACTTGTTTCGGGATCGGTTTACCAGACTCTTATATTCTCTCATACCGGTAAGGCCGGGGACAGTGTCCTTGTGGATATGGGTACGCCTGTAGGACTTGGAGATATCAATGTTCTCGGAGCAATTACGGTTACCCTGTTCAACGGAGCTACACAGGTAGATCAGTACAGTCTGAATAACCCGCTCCTGGAAATTCGCTTACTGACCGGTGGGGAACGTGGCCAGGTACTTATTCCTGCCAGCGGAGCCTATGACAGGGTTGAAATCCGTAATACGGCCGGTGTGGCCACCTTATTGCAAAGTGTGGATATATACGGAGCACAAATATTACAGGCCGCTCCGGAATTGGATATACCCGATCCTGTAGAAGTATGTGAAGGCGAAGAGTTTGTGGTTAATGCAACTCCTGCAGCCGGTACCGTGCTCAGATGGTATAACAGTGATGATGAGTTGCTGTATACCGGAAGTAACTTTGAAGTACCTTCCGATGTTACCGGTGAATTTACATACTTTATAGAAGTTGTGGATCAGGCTTCCGGATGTCCTAGCCCGGAACGAATAGCATTTGATGTTATTGTTAACGATGGCCCCGGGGCAGGTGATATCGCCGTGACCGGAAATGAAGATCCGGTTTGTGCCGATGACGATGTGGTTCTTACCCCTTCAAGTGCACAGGGTACTGTATTCCGATGGTATGCGGATGCGGATAAAACGCAGCCTATAGCCGACGGGGACAGTGACGGAGATGTTTCATATGCAATAGACGCCGGCGGTGTGCTTACCATAAGTGGTTTAGATAGTGATAGTAGCCCATATACTTATTATGTAAGTGTAGAAGGCGCCAATGGTTGCGAAAACCCGGCCGGAGATCTTGCCGAAGTTTCCGTGGAAATTACACCTACGGTACCTGGCAGCGATATTGCCGGAATAGAAATAGAAAATACAAACGGAGACGGAGAAGTTTGTCTCAATGTTACTCCGGATGTAATTATAACAGCTGCGCTTACCCCCGGAAGTACGGTAACCAATCCTGTATTCCACTGGTATGACGAAGCAGGAGATATGGTTGCAGGTGGTGAAGACGGAGTCTTGACCCTTGCAGGACTTGCTCCCGGTGAACATACGTATAGTGTAGGAGTAAGCGGTGACGGTTTCTGTGAAACCGCCGAAGCCGACCGTAAGAGTATAACCTTTATAGCAAGAGATGATTGCCAGTTAATTAATGCGGTAGACGATGTGGCCAATACGCCGGTTGATGTACCTGTAGATATAGATGTACTGGCTAATGATATTCCGGGAGAAGCTCCTATCGATCCTGCAACAGTAATGATCATAGATGCTCCCGGTAATGGTACGGCAGAAGTGGATCCGGTTACCGGTATGGTGACTTATACTCCTGCTGCTGCTTTTGAAGGGGATGATACTTTCACCTATACGGTAAAAGATGAAAATGGTTTCGAATCCAATGTAGCTACGGTAACCGTAACTGTCGGCGGAGATAACGGCGGTCTGTTAGCAGTAGATGATACGGCAACAACCCCGATGGAAACGCCTGTAGTAGTAGATGTATTGGCCAACGATGAAGCCGGTAATGCCCCGATCGATCCTACTTCGGTAGCGATCGTGGACATGCCGACCCAGGGAACTGTGGAAGTTGATCCTGTGACAGGAGCAGTAACCTATACACCTGGTCCTGGTTTCGAAGGCGACGATACGTTCACCTATACGATGAAAGACGAAGACGGTTACACGAGCAACGCAGCTACGGTAACGGTAAGTGTAGGCGGAGATAACGGCGGTCTGTTGGCAGTAGATGATACGGCAACAACCCCGATAGAAATGCCTGTAGTAGTAGATGTATTAGCCAACGATGAAGCCGGTAATGCCCCGATCGATCCTATTTCGGTAGCTATTGTGGACATGCCGACCCAGGGAACTGTGGAAGTTGATCCGGTAACCGGAGCAGTGACTTATACACCTGGTCCTGGTTTCGAAG
>NZ_JBRKIS010000049.1:0-36380 GCF_052983315.1 Sinomicrobium endophyticum | reverse complement strand
ACCTTGGTGGATGTACCTTCGGATATCATCGAGCAGATCACGAACCGGTCAGGAGATATATATGAAAGCATCACGAACCTGATCGACCAGTCTTCCGGTAATGTCAGCTACAACGGCACGACGCAGGAGTTTACCTATGTGGATGAGAACGGGGAGGTCCAGACCTTAAATATAGAAGAACTGATCCGCCTGAACGAGTCTGTGACGACCCTGGTGAACAACAATGACGGCACGTACACCTATACCAATGAAGAAGGCGAAGCGACCTTGGTGGATGTACCTTCGGATATCATCGAGCAGATCACGAACCGGTCGGGGGATGTGTATGAAAGCATCACGAACCTGATCGACCAGTCCGCCGGTAATGTCAGCTATGACGGTACGACACAGGAGTTCACCTATGTGGATGAGAACGGGGAAAGCCAGAGCATCAACCTGGAAGAACTGGTCCGTGCCAACGAAACGATCACCACTTTGGTCAACAACAATGACGGCACGTATACCTATACCAATGAAGAAGGCGAAGATGCTGTTATTGATATAGGTGCCACGGAACCCTGGCAAGTACAGGGCTCTGCTGACAAAGCCACCGATAACGATCAGGACATTTACCAGATGGGTAAAGTGGGTATCGGTACGGACAACATGCTGGGCACGGAGAACGCGAACGTAGTCCTGGCGGTTAACGGGTCCATACTCACCACGTCTTCCATCTATGCCGATTATGTGTTTGAAGATTATTTTGAAGGGGAGTCTGTCCTGAACAGTAACTATGCCTTCAAATCGCTGAAAGAAGTTGAAGATTATATCAATACCAACCGTCACCTTCCGGGCATTGCGAAGATCGATGCCCTGATGAAGAACCGGGAAGGGGAGTATGTAATCAACCCTACGGAACTTTCCGTGCAGTTGCTGGAAAAGGTAGAAGAGTTGTACCTGCATACCATTGAGCAGCAAAAAGTATTGGATCAAAAAGACCGGGAAATACAGGAATTGAAAAAAGCGACCTTGGAAATGAATGAACGCCTGGAGCGTTTGGAAAAACTTTTTAAACAGTAACACAGTTGCCCGTGTACGAGCCTGTCGGCAGGCATTAAAACACCAATGCCGGCAGGCTTATTATAAAAAAGTCTAAAAGAAAAAATACATATATACATGAAAAGAATTGCACTAATCATATTGTTTGGGGTTGTTTTTACAACCGGATATGCCCAGCAACCGGGGATTGGCATCGGCACAACTACACCGGACGCAAGTTCACAATTGGATGTCACGAGTGCTGATAAGGGTGTGTTAATCCCCAGGATGACATCAGCACAGCGGAATGCTATTGAAAGCCCGGCAAATGGTTTGCTCGTGTTTGATACCGATCGTCAGTGTATCAGTCAGAACGTGGGAACATCCGCTGCGCCGGACTGGGTTTGTATAAGCGGAAACGTAGTTCGTTTTTTCTATATGCCTGCCATTAATTTTGATACCTCGAAAGATGCTGCCGGTCAAACGAAAAACCTCTACCAGTTATATAAAGACCAGTTCTCCATGTCAGACCCCAATACTACGGCAAGCAGTACGGGTGCCCCGGCAACCATCCCTTCTTTTCCGGAAGCCACGGACCTGTACTATTATATTACCTATTACGATCCGGATGTGTTTAGCAACATTTCTATCGATGCCAATGGAGTAATGACCTATGATGTTACTGCTGCGGCGACGGACTGTTCATTTATAAATATTGTTTTTGCCATTAAATAGGCAGCGGTATATGAACGGATTTGTGGATAAAACGGACTTTAAACAAAAAAAATGAGAGATCATCTGATTAAACATATTGTGCTATTGCTTTTAGGGTTGACGGTTTCGGCAAACATAGCCCGGGGGCAATGCAGGCAGGTTTTGCCGGGGGACCTGGGATGTGGTACGATAATGGATTTCGACGGATTTGATGAATATTATAAAGGACTTCAATTATGGCCACCCTCATCGGGATGTACAACCCGAATAGGGGCGAAAGTAGGCAACCCCAGTCATATGGCAGATTGCGAAAGTAATACCTACGGTTATATAAATCCGGGGCTTTTAGGGGCGTCAGTAGGTTTCGACGGCGGATGTAATATGAATTTAAAAGCCTTCAGGAATGACGGGCAAAAATTTCCCGCCGGGAAGACCGTCCATTTGGATGTGGGGTCCGAGTGGGCCAATGTCAATGCGTCTTTTTCCGGGTTTTATATACAATTGTTCGACGGTGACCGCCTGGTATTGGACCAGCCCATTACCAGGGCCCTTTTACTGGACCTGGGGCTTTTTGGCGACCGGCGTATTATGGCCGTACTCCCCACTGCGGAGTGGGACAGGATTGAAATAGGATATTATGAAACTATCGGGATCGGGTTTACGCTGGCCAATGAACTTAAAATATACAATATCCTTTCCGAATATTATCCTGCTGCAGGGTATATGGATGCGACGTTTACCTCCCAGCCCCGGAACCTGGAGGTCACAGAAGGGGAGTCCGGAAATTTTTCGGCAGCACTGGATTTTCCCGGTGAGGCGCCGGATGACCTTCAGTACCGGTGGCAGGTCAATACGGGCGACCAGTGGACAGACCTGGAAGACGGCGGCTATTACAGCGGTACAAAAACAACTTCTCTGGAGCTGTCCGGTGTTTCCCCGGAATTAAACGGTTACCGGTACCGGCTTATTGCCGAATCCGGTAATAAAGCCGGGTGCTTTTACAAAGAATCGGATGCGGCAGGCTTAAAGGTAAATGAAATAGCTGTTATTCCGGGGAAATGCGATGTCGTATTGCCCGGGGACCTCGGATGTGGTACCATAATGGATTTCGACGGGTTTGATGACTATTATAAGGGGATTGTACTTTGGCCACCTTGGGAAGCTTCAACGGGATGTACCACCCGCCTGGGTTCGAAAGTAGGTAACCCCAGCCATATGGCAGATTGCGAAAGCGATACGTACGGCTATATAAACCCGGGGCTTTTGGGAGCGTCCGTAGGTCTTAGCGGTGGTGGATGTAAAATGGACCTGAAAGCTTTCAGGCGCGGGGAACAAAAATTTCCTGCCGGAAAAACCGTCTATCTGGATGTAGGGTCTCAATGGGCCAATGTCAATGTGTCTTTTTCCGGGTTTTATATACAATTGTTCGACGGTGACCGCGTGGTATTGGACCAGCCCATTACCAGGGCTCTTTTACTGGACCTGGGGTTTTATGGCGACCGGCGTATCATGGCCGTAACCCCTGCTGCAGAGTGGAACAGGATTGAAATAGGCTATTATGAAACTATCGGGCTCGGGTTTACGCTGGCCAATGAAATTAAAATATACAATATTCTTTCTGATTATTATCCAGCCGTAGAAAATGTAGCATTTGATCCACAGCCCCAGGACCTTGAAGTAACAGAAGGGGATTCCGGAAATTTTTCGGCAGAACTGATTTTTCCCGCGGGAGTGATGTCGGACCTTCGGTATCGGTGGCAGGTCAATACGGGCGATGAATGGACAGACCTGGAAAATGGCAGCTATTACAGCGGGGTAAAAACAACTTCTTTGGAGTTGTCCGGAATTTCATCGGAACTAAATGGTTACCGGTACCGGCTTATTGCCCGGTCTAAAGGAGGGGAATGTCTGGATATAGCGTCAGACCCGGCGGTTTTACGCATTGGTGCCGGAATCAGGAATTGTATTATATCAAATGCGATGATCAGGCCTGAACTGGATTAAAGCCCGGGAAGGCCTTGTATAAATTGAGTTGGGTTTTTTAAAAATATATAACATGAAAAGAATACTTAAAAGAAATCTGTTTTTGATTGTATGCTTTATAAGCAGCAGCCTTTTCGCACAGGAAAAGGCCGCAAAGATAAGCGAAGCGGAGTTTAACAGTTTTGTTGCCGTGATCGGGGAATTGCAGCGGTCGGGTTCCAAAATGCGGGACGAGCTGGTACAGGTCATACGCGCAGAAGGTTTAACCCCGGAAAGGTTCAACGAAATCCAATACAACATGGATAGCCCCATAAATGAAGTTGACGCTACCGGCAAAGAGCTGGCCGCATACAAAAAGATAGCGGCAGAGGTAGACCGTTTAAAGGCAGAGCAACAGGACATGTTGCAGGGTTATTTAAAAGAGAACGGCCTTACTTCGGAGCGTTATGCAGAGATCGCAGAGCAGGTGCAGAGCAATGAAAAATACAGGGAAAGACTGTTAAGCATCATAAAGGTGCAGGCTGCCACAAATCAGTAGAAAAAATGAAACCGACATGTTTAAAATAATCTTTAAACATATAGGCGATGTGCTGAACACAACGTTGGTTGTAGTCCCTTCGGCAGGGTATCAGATTCGTTTTACTGCTTCATCTGGTGACCCGGCAACAGTAATGAAAGATGAAACGGGAGGCACGGGTACGGGACATGTAACCAACGTAACGGTCAATAAGATTTAAAAATATAATGATAACGCGATAGCTGTTTCCTATGGAAAAAATGACTACGATAAAAATAATAAGTGTCCTTACGGTGTTGCACGTGGCTTCCTATGTATGCGGGCAGACCGTCAATACGGGAGCGCTTACCATCGCCCCGGACACGCAGGTCTCCACGCTCGGGGATTTTGACAACAGGGCCGGTGGCGATATGATCAACGACGGGGAGTTCTTCGTCTACGGCCATTTCAAAAATGACGGCCTGCTGAGTTTCAGCCCCGGCCAGGCTACCGGCCTGGTCCGTTTCGAAGGCATGTACGGGGCGCAGGATATCTCCGGGGAAGGCCTTTCGGAGTTTTTTGGCGTACGTTTCGACAACCCCGCCACACAACCGGCTTTCCGACTTTCCGGCGACATCACCGTAAACGGCAATGCACAGTTTGTCGACGGTATAGTGTATAACCGCTCCGGCGGCGGCCTGGTGGACTTCGGCCCGGAAGCCTCGCACGAACAGGTTTCGGACCGCAGTTTTGTGGATGGGCAGGTCCGCAAAACCGGCGATGCCCCTTTTGATTATCCCGTAGGGAACGGGGGGTATTACCGCGGAGCCTCCGCCTCGGGCCTTTCAGATATCGAAGGGTATTTTACCTCGAACTATACCCTGGAAAATTCCGATGCACGCCATTCGCATTTCAATAAAGAAGAGCGGATCGTATTTATAGATAACGAAGAATACTGGGAGATCAACCGAACCGGCGGAACGTCCGATATGGTACTCAGCCTCACCTGGCATGAAGAGACCACCCCGGCGGAGCTCTTAAGCGAAGAAGACGGTAAGGCCATACACATTGTGCGCTGGGATGGCGCCAAAGGGCTGTGGGTCGATGAAGGCGGCGTGGAAAACCACGAAGAACAAATGGTCACCACGGCCGTATCGGGTTACGGTATTTTCACCCTGGCCAAAGTGCTGGACGAAGAAAAACCCGACAACAGCCTGGAAGTCTACAACGGCATCTCGCCCAACGGTGACGGTAAGAACGATTTCTTTTACCTCAAAGGCATAGAGCACTACCCGGACAATACCGTGGAGGTATATAACCGCTGGGGGGTACTGGTTTACGAGGCTAAAGGATATAACAATACCGATGTGCGTTTCAATGGGTATTCCCGGGGACGTGCCACGATAAACAAGGGAAAGTTATTGCCTACGGGAACTTATTTCTATATCCTGAAATACAAGTCAGAAGACGGTCGGGCCAAAGACCGGTCGGGTTACCTGTATATCAATTAATATCCGAAGGACTATAATAAACCGTGGAACAGATAAAAAAACAAGAGAGATGAAGAGAATCATAATCGTGTTGGGGTTGTTGGGGTCGTTTCTTACCTACGGGCAACAGGAATCGCAATACACCCAGTATATGTATAACACCATGACCGTAAACCCGGCCTATGCCGGGACCCGGGGAGCGCTGAATATTTTTGGACTGTACCGTTCACAATGGGTAGGGCTCGACGGGGCGCCCAAAACAGCCCAGTTGTCCGTTCATTCTCCCATTAGTCCCCAGGGGCACGGTTTGGGCCTGTCGGTTATCAATGACGAGATCGGCCCGTCCCGGGATACCTATGTCAATGCCAGCTTTTCCTATAAGCTGCAACTGGACCATTGGACCTGGTTGAACCTGGGTATCATGGCTGGGGGGAGCTTTCTTGAAGTCAACTATGATAAACTGAATGTTCACGACCCGGACCCGGAACTCAGCGGGAGGTTGAGCCGGTTTTCACCCAATATAGGGGCGGGGGCCTACCTGCATTCCGATCACTGGTATGTAGGGCTGTCCGTACCGGCC
Organism: Sinomicrobium endophyticum; assembly: GCF_052983315.1. Lineage (NCBI taxonomy): Bacteria > Pseudomonadati > Bacteroidota > Flavobacteriia > Flavobacteriales > Flavobacteriaceae > Sinomicrobium > Sinomicrobium endophyticum. The sequence goes on along the minus strand of NZ_JBRKIS010000049.1, from coordinate 30,100 downwards.
CTGTTGGAAACCCGTTTTTATGACGATATCCAGCAATCGGTAGCCAGGGAGAAAATGCACTTTTACCTGATGGGAGGCTATGTTTTTGACCTGGATTATCAATGGAAGTTTAAACCAGCGGCTTTGGTCAAAGCGGTATCCGGGGCGCCTTTGGCTGTGGACCTTTCTGCCAATTTTCTCTATAACGAAAGCCTGACCCTGGGGGCCGGCTATCGCTGGGATGCAGGAGTAAGTGCATTAGCAGGGTTCCAGGTTAGTAATAATTTTATGGTAGGGTATGCCTATGATTTCGATACCTCCCGGCTGGGCAATTACAATTCGGGGACCCATGAGATATTTCTCCGGTTTGAGTTTATTTCCTCGGGACGGAACAGGATGCGTTCCCCCAGGTTTTTTTAGTCTAATACGACAAATTACAACATATGTATAAAAAATTACTCATACTTGTATTACTCGTTACCTGCGGGGTATTGCATGCCCAGGAAGCCAGGAAAAAAAAGGCGGATACGGATTACGACAAATTTGCCTATATCAAAGCCAGTGAGCTCTATGAGCGGCTCATCAACCAGGGGTATGAATCGGCGGATATTTACGGTAAGCTGGGAGATACCTATTATTTCAATGCCGTATACGGCAAAGCAGAAGCATATTACGGGAAGATGCTTGCGCTGGAGAAGGAGGCCCGCCCGGAATATTACTTCAGGTATGCCCAATGTTTAAAGGCTGCCGGAAAATATGAGGAAGCGGAGAAAACACTGGCCCGGTTTTACGAACTGGTCGGCCAGCCTGAAGGGCAAAGGCAATATTTACAGGAAGAACTGGCCGGTATCCGGAAGTTTTCGGGCCGCTACGATATTACCGATGCTGGGGTGAACAGTGATGAAGCCGATTTTGGGACCGCTTTCGGCGCGGAAGGGGAAATCCTTTTTGCCTCGGCCCGGGATGAAGGAATTTTTATAAAGCGTACCCATGAGTGGAACGGGAAGCCGTTTTTAAAACTGTATAAGGCGACACCCGGTGAAGATGGTACCCTGCAATCCCCGGAACAACTCGGCGGAGATGTCAACACCAAATATCACCAATCCACTCCCGCCGTCAGCAAAGATGGGAAGACCATGTACTTTACCCGGAATAATTTTATCCCCGGCAAGTATAAAAAGGGAGAAGACGGTACCAATAACCTGAAGATTTACCGGGCTTCTTTTATGGATGGCAAATGGAAGGCCATAGAGGAACTGAGTATCAACAGTGACGATTACTCATCCGCTCACCCGGCCCTGAGCCCGGACGGCAGGCATTTGTATTTTGTGTCCGACCGTTCGGGGACCAGGGGGCTGTCTGATCTGTTTGTAGTGGAGATCCGTGATAACGGGAGTTTCGGGCCTGTTCAGAACCTCGGGGACGCTATAAATACCCGGGGCAGGGAGACTTTTCCTTTTATGAGCGATTCCGGGGTGCTGTACTTTGCTTCCGACGGCCATCCCGGTTTTGGAGGACTCGATATTTTTGCAGCGGTCAGGGACCCTTTCGGAAATTACCAGGTGGTCAACGTAGGGGAACCGGTAAACTCCCCGGCAGACGATTTTGGATATATTATCAATGACAGTACAAAGAGAGGCTATTTTTCTTCCGGCAGGAACGGGGAATCAGGCGGCGATAATATATATATCCTTGTAGAAAACAACCCGATAGCCATCGCTGCGGAACTTTGCGGACATGTGCGGGACAGCCTGACCAAAGAAGCGCTGGCCGGGACCAGTATTACCATCTATGACGAAAACAACAGGAAGCTAAAGAACCTGCTGGCTGATGATGCAGGTGATTTCTGCGTGGAGGTGCTGGCCGGGCAAAACTATAACCTGCGTTTTGAAAAGGATAAATATCAATCCTATGAAGAATTTGTCACAAAGTTGGAGATTGGTGATAAAAAGGAATTGCTGGCAGAACTTAATAAGGAGGACATTCCGGTAACTGACGGGGATGACCTCACGAAAAAACTGGGGTTAAAGCCCATTTACTTTGATTTTGACAGGTACAGTATCCGGAAGGATTCGGAAATAGAACTGGGGAAAGTGATCGCTGCGATGCAACAGCATCCGGGTATGGTGATCGAGGTACGGTCGCATACCGACAGCCGGGGAAATGACCAGTATAACATGGAACTATCCGAACGCCGGGCTGTGGCTACCGTGGATTACATAGTCAACAAGGGAGGGATCTCCAGGAACAGGATCAGTGGAAAGGGTTATGGAGAAACCGAACCGGTCAACGAATGCGCTGACGGCACAGGTTGTACGGCAGAACAGCACTGGCTGAACCGGAGAAGTGAATTTATGATCGTTAAAATGTAATACAACGGGCGCTAAGAAAACAAGCCGGCGTGCTGAAACATGATTTATGTTAATTGGAAGGTTTAAACGATTTAGCTGTTTTTTCATTATTGAGTTAGTTTAGTTTGGAAGTCAGTTTGGGGGGCGGTTTAGGTTGTTTTGGTATTAAAAATACGGCCTCCCGGATTGATTTCACAGGAATGATTTAAACAGTTTTCGGAACACAATATATAGTTTTTCATTGAACTCGTCTTGAGTTGTTTCATTTAGGCGAAAAACCACTATTTTATGCCCAGATGAAGACTTTTTGGAACCACATAGCCAAAGCTATGGGGTGAGAAAAAGACGAAATATGGGTGCAAAAGAGGGTTTTGCAGCAAATTATAATAACTTAAGACGAGTTTATTATCTGATTTAGTTGGTGTTTAGGTTTTGATCCGGGAGGTGGTAAGATTTTAAAAATGAATACGGTTTAAAATGGCCGCTTTCCGGATTGATTTTGTCGTAATGACTTTGATGCAGGTTGTTCCCGCAGGTACGCTTGGATAAAAAAGTATAAATGAGTTTATTGTTTGATTTAGTTTGAGTTAGTTTTCTGGTTCGGAGGGTGGTTAATTGATAGCACGTAAAAATGCTGCCCTCTGAATTGATTTTACAGAAATGATTGTATTGAGATTCCGGATGTTCCTCTTGAGGTGGTCCCGGAAGGAGAAAGAACGAAAAATAAAGGATTGAAGATGAACGAGGAGAGAACTCGGAACGAGGGGTCACAAGCTTGTTTGGATGACCGGAAAAGATTGGAAAAGTTTATTAAAAGCCATTCAGATATTATCTATGGTTTTATTTATCACAAAGTTAATGACAAGGACCTTACCGAGGATATTTTTCAGGAGACCTTTGTTAAGGTCATCAGGGCATTTAACGGAGGACAGTACAGGGAAGACGGAAAGCTGATGTCCTGGGTGCTGAAAATAGCCCATAACCTGGTTATGGATAATTTCAGGAGAAATAAACGTATGTACAGTCTTTACGCGCAGGGCGATGCCAATACATTTCACACCCTCGGAGATAATACGATGAATGCAGAAGGATGCCTGATCCGGGACCAGATCAACGAAGATATACACGAAATGATCGGGGAACTTCCGCGTGCCCAGCAGGATGTTCTTGCTATGCGGTTGTATCAGGATATGACCTTTAAGGAAATATCCGTAAAATCCGGGGTGAGCATTAATACAGCCCTGGGGAGGATGCATTATGCCATTTCCAATCTCAAGAAACTGGCTAAGAAAAAAGAGTGGTTCGATTGACTCGCTAAAGGAAATTTAAGATGCTCCATCCCGATAACAACGGGATGTGTCTGGTTTTTTTAGTTTTTCCGTCTCATGCTTCGTGGGTTTATCCCAAAGTTGTTGACTTTGCAGAGGGCGATCCGGTCGGACTAAATTGGTGAAATACGATGAAGATTAAACAGGATTCAGGAGAAATTATCAGACGACTTAAAAGTGGTTTGGGAGTGGATTCGGATGAAGAACTTGCGGATATTCTGGGGATTTATTCCGAAAGGATATTGTTCTGGAGAAAGTATAATATACTGGATTATGAATTGTTAGTAGTTACAGGCAGGAAATACGGGCTGGATTTGAATTTCCTGTTTTCACATACATCGGCATCGGGAATCGATACCGATGTCGTCCTGGTCCCCCGGAAGCATCAGTTTGAGTATGCATCCGGCAAGTATAAGAAAGACCTTATCGACCAGATGCCCAGGCATAACTTTTCTTCTTCTGCAAAAGGAAGTATAAGGGCCTTTGAAACCACTGGTTTTTCGTTGTTCTCTCTCTGTAAGGAGGATTCTTATGTTATCGGGGAATTTGTTAGGCATATCAGGCATTTGATAGAAGGGGATGTTTATGTGTTTGTTAATAAAATTCACGGTATATATATAGGAAGAGTAAGATTGAGTACCCACCCGAAGGTTATTTACCTTATGAATGATGGTGGGTCGATTGAGGGACAGGGGGAAATTGTCATGTTTACCAAAGAGATCGTCGAGATCTGGAAAGTGGACCGTATTGTTTTAGGGAGTACTTTCAGGACAACCCGGAATTTATCTGGGAAGAAGTCAGGTTATTAAAGAGATAATGTGGATTATTTCTGGTATTTATAAAGCTGATATATAGTTGCTTGTCAGCTTTTTGTAACAGGTTTATCAAGCAGAAATGATATTCCTGTTTTGTGTACAATGTCCTTGTCGTTTGGATGCCGGAATACCAGCAAAAAACAATTTATATGGATAATCATAGTGAGGATAAAAGACTCGATGTAAAGGCTATTATCAAAAGATTCAAGCACATGCTAGAATTAAAATCCGATAAAGAACTTGCGGAAGTTTTATGTGTTCGTCCTAACACCGTATCAACATGGAAAATGAGAGGAAGTATGGATTATAATTCGTTGATAATTAAATGTATATCTCTCAATATTGATCTTAATGTAATATTTGATAATAAAGAAGTCGGCCGGAGAGATGAACTTAATAAGATTCTTGTAGTTCCGAGAGAACTCCAGTATCAATATGTTTTAATGGCAGGAGATAACAGTTTTATCGGGAATTTGCCTTCATATAGCTTTCCCTTTGTTTTTAACAAGAATCTCAGGGCTTTTGAAATCGTTTCTCCATTGAGGAATATTGAATTGGCCATAGGTGAGCAGATCAAAGTTGAAGCTAATTTGGATATAGGGAAAAGTTATGTCGTTGTAAGCCGGAATCAAGGTGTTTTAGCGGGAGAGATCATTACAAAGGAGCCTGAAAACATCCTTGTTCATGTCGGGACCAATTCTTTTTTGAAAAAAAATGTGCGTATAGGGATCAATGAAATTATTGAATTGTGGAAAATAACCAGGTTTGTTTCCATTACTCTGGAGAATTAGACGAACTAATTTTCATTCCCGTTATAATAACCTTAGCCTAACATTATTAACAGAAAAAAATAAAAAATACCTTTCTTCCTATTGCTGTTCTGCACCGTAATAGTATAAGGAAATTATGGCCTCACCGAAGAAAACCTCATGGTTCGTAACTGGTTTCTCATGTACACATACAGGCAGGAAATGAAGATGGCGATTCCATAGCCCGGACCCATACATAGCTACAACTTTTAATAAAACAACCGGGACGGGAACTTTTTCTTGCCGATAAATTATTATATAAATTGCGGAATTCGGGTTATAAAAATCAATAATGAAATATATTCTTTTATGAAAACATTTTTTTATTTTATAATGTTAGTATTAATTGGTCTATCAGTAAGTGCACAAACGATAGAAATTAACACTGCTTATCTTACGAAATCGGACTCTCGGACTAAAGTTTATCTTGATGATGATATATCCAGGGCAACCCAGGTTTTTGGTGCACCGAGTGACACCGAAGATTACTTTTTTGAAATGGACAATAAGAAAGGAAAAATATATACTTACAACGGGAATAAAGTGTATATTATTGACAACAAAATTGTAAGTTTAGATATTAGTACCAATGCGGTATTATTAGGTATTGATGGGGATAAGACCTTTAAAATAGGAGACAAGATAGTGGAAACCAAAAGTGTTATACCACATGGCCCTGATAGAACGACTACTTTGACGGATTTAAAATTTCTGGGTAAAAAGGTAGAAAGTGAAGAGGGATCCATAAAAGGGTTCAACTATGCCTATTATCAGGTTTTATATCTGTCCAATACAGATAGGCGATTAGTACTATATTTCGATTCTTCCAAGGCTTTAATTAATGCTGACTTAGGAGAGTGAGTATAGTAACAATGGAGCCTCTTTCAAAAATCGTTTTCTGATATGGCAATAAACTAAAAACTCAGGTAGTTTGAAATGACTTACCTGAGTTTTTCTTTCCGGGGAGTCTCTGATTCGCAGCACATCTTTTCTTTCCATTAATTGGCGGAATTATCTTCTGCAGACAATTAATTAAAGGGCATACAAAAGGGGTAAGTCTGATAAATGTGCTTGTCTTTGTACCGGGAATGAGTCTTAGAAACTGTTTAAATTTTGTTTTTGGAATATTTTATAGTGTATTTTTTCGTCAGATAAAGGTATTTTGAGGTGCATAGCCATAGCTACGGACCGAAAAACACCTGAAATATGGCAGGACCGAACGCTAAGAAAACAGCTGGTAGCTGTTTTTAGTGAAGGGGCCAGGTGGCGGAGTGGCACGTAAAAGAACCAAAGGCGATGTCCTGAGTTTATCGAAGGGATAAAATTTAAGCAGTTTCTTAAACTTAGACAACACAGTCATAAATCATCTGAGTTTGTTCATGTATTAAAAGTAAATTTCACTGTTGCACATGTTGAGTCATTAGCTTCTAAAAGTGTCTTACCATTACAATTTCAAGTAATTAATTATCTGTCGTGTAAATTTATCGTTAAGAAAAAGTTAATTGTTTGTCACCCGTTTCCGGTCTTTTGGAATATATAGAATAGAAGAAGGGGGAAACCCGCTTTTCTGAACTGGTAAAATCCTCCTCTTCACATGAGCATATTCAATTTTTTATTAATCTGAACTTTATTTTTATGAAAAGGCCATTTTTATTAGCGCTGATTTTATCCCTGGTTTTTATATCCTGTAGTACAGAGGATGAGATAGGTGAAGGCGTAAACAACAGAGAAGGGACTCCTGTGCTCAGTGCCGAAGAACGGGCCGGGATAAGGATGTGTCATGAAGTCTACCCGGAGGGCGTAACCCCGAGAGCGGTAGCGATGACCGAAAAGGTCTGGCCCATAGGTAGTACAATTACGGTGAAATTAGATACGGCTGCTTCCCGGTATGTAAGGGAAAAGGTAGAACAATACGCCAGGGAATGGACGAAGTATGCCAATATCGGGTTTAAATTTGTTACCGAGGGGGAGGCAGATATCAGGGTAACCTTTAAAGCAGGAAAAGGGTCCTACTCCTATATAGGGACCGATGCTAAGTTTTTCAAAAACCAGGAAACCATGAACCTCGGATGGTTTGATGATAAGACAAGTGATAAGGAGTTCAGTCGTACAACCATTCACGAATTCGGGCATGCACTAGGATTGAATCATGAACACCAACATCCCGAAGTGGATATTCCCTGGGATAAGCCCAAGGTATATGAATATTACAGTGGGGCCCCTAACTACTGGTCCCGTGAAAAGGTAGATCTTAACCTTTTCTCGCCCATATCGAAATCGGAGTCACAATTCAGCGAATATGATCCCCTGTCCATTATGCATTATTCCGTAGATAACGCATTGACCACAGGCGATTTTGAAATAGGCTGGAATACCGAATTATCCGATACCGATAAAACCTTTATTGGCGAATTGTACCCTTTCGGAGAGTGGGAATGGTAAACAAATAGTATAACGATAATATTCCGTGTCCGGATAATTTGATAAAAAGGATATCCGGGCACATTGTGCTTCGATTTAAATCATTTCATTAACATTAAATGTAACACTTATGAACAAACCAAATCTACAACTTTGTTGTTTTTTATTTTTAGCGGCTGTTTTTCTCCAGGAAGCGGTTGCCCAGGGCAACCTGAAGCTCAACCTCGATGCCGGGGTCACGTACAACAGCCTGGACTACAATTTGTCGAACCGTGTGGATTCCAGGTACAACGGCCGTTGGGGGCTTGCCGCCAACCTGTCGCTGGAATACCGGTTTTACGATTCCTTTTTTGTTTCGGGGGGCGTTTCCTTTATGCAGCACAACTTTGAGTTTGAGCGCACCGGCAGCCGGGAAGGCTGGTATACCAAATCCAGGAACAACTATCTGAGTATCCCCGTCCTGGTAGGGGCCTATCTTATAAACAATCCTTTTGAGGAAAAAGGTCTTTGGCTCAGAGTCGCCGGGGGGGCATACACGGGCTATTGGCTCAGCATGAACCGGAAAGGGCAATACCCAGTATTTAGCGAACTCCAATGGGACGGAAGTTTTCCGCTGAGTGAAAAAGTCAGGGAAAGGTATGATTTTAAACGGAACGAAAACCAGCTCAACCGCATCCATTACGGGCTTCAGGGGCAGCTCCAGGCGGGTTATTCCTTCGGCAAGTACGGTATCTATGCGTCTTATTCGTACCTGTACGGTTTGTCCGGGCTGCAAAAGAATAATGTAAACGACAGGGATATGTTCCATAAAACCTCCATGATTAATATAGGGATATCCCGTAATTTTTAAAAACAGAATAAGATGATAAAAAAGATATATAAAGCCGTTTTTGTTAACTTCAGGATTTTTGGATTATGTGCAGCCATGTGCATGGTTGCAGCCTTTTCCTCGTGTAGCAGGGATGATGAGTCGCTCACGGAACCTGGGCGTTACTCATCAGAGGATATAACATCTTATGAGGACCTTTTTAGGGTCTTCTGGACCGTTATGGATGAGAACTATAATTATTTTTACGAGGAGAAGGAACGTAACAACCTGGACTGGGACAAAGTTTATGCGGAATACTTTCCCAAGTTTAAGGCGCTGAAAACCTGGGAGCAGGAAGGGTATAGCAATGACGAGATCGGGGAAGAATCCGATATAGCTGAATCCTATTTTGAAGAGATCATCAATGGGATTACCGATCAGCACTTTTATGTAGACATTACTTTACCCATATCATCAAATGTAAATTATACTAAAAGTTACTATAGTGGGATGAAGAAAAGCTCTCCTTTATATTATGATAAAATGGAAACCCAGAGTTATATGACCGATAAAGTGGAGAATGGTTCTCTTTCATATACCGGCATTAGTAACGTTTTTGCTTACGGAGGGAACTTAAAATCCAATCCGGATATTTACTATTTCACCTTTAACAAGTTTCGTTTGACTTCTTCATTCCCTTTAGATTTAAATAAGGATGATCTGCTGCTTGATACCCCGGTGAGTAAACTCTTCATTGACCGCTCCGAACTGGAGGAAAACGAATCCCTGGACGCCATTGAAAATGAAGAATTAAGAAGAAATATTCGAGACTGGACCTTAGAGGTTTATGATGCGTGGTACGAGGCGTTGACCGAAATGCTTCAATCCGAAATTCTGGCCCGTGAAATAGATCAGTTTAACCAAACGGAAGAATTGACTGATGCCCTCATTGAAGAAGCGGGCAAATTGGATGAAATAATAGAAGGATTACCGAGTAGTTCTAAATATAACGCCCCTGATGTGGGTGATGATGAAAATGCAAAAAGCTATGTTTCCAATTTTGGAGAAAAGATGAGGAATCTGGAATTTGCATACAATTTTCCGAGTTTTGATAGACTTCTCAATCAAATTAGGGATAAAGATGCACAACTACTTTACAGCAACTTTTATAATCCGCTGACTCGTGGCGATATTAAAAAACTCATTTTGGATCTCCGGGGGAATGGCGGAGGAGCTGTTATCGATTTCAGGAGTTTTACTGAGCGGCTGGTTACCAAAGAAGCCCTGGTTGGTTATCAAAGGACGAAGGAAGGGAATGGCCGGTTCAATTATACGCCCTGGGTACCCGTGCACACCAAGCCTCATCCCTTTGGGATCCCAAAGGATATTCCCATAGTCATACTTACAGACAAAGGAAGCGCAAGTATGGCTGAAATATCGACCTTGGGACTGAAATCCCAGGGAGATCATGTTAAATCTATCGGGGATTACACCGCTGGAGCAACTGCCGGATTAAGTTCGGACGAAGATGAATATAATGGAGGTACGCAAGCGGAAGAGGTAGGAGGAGTTATGTCATTTTATATGCCTTTAATGGCTTTCAAAGACGCTTCCGGGAAAGTGATCGAAGGCATAGGGATAGAGCCCGATGTCTATGTAGCCCCGCCTACGGAAGAGGAAATAAAAGATATGGAGCATAACCCGGAGCACAGGGACAGGACTTTGGAAAAAGCCATTGAAGTGATCTCCGGAATGTAAAGCATCACAAATAGTTTCTGAATTTTAAACTGGCTGCCCGGCTGGCCGGGCAGAAAACAAAACCACTCCAGACTTGAAGTCCAGGGTGGTTTTGTTTTGTTAAAGTGACGTGAGCACCTCGTTTAGAGCCTATTTAAACATGCTCTTAGGGCCTACCCGGGCAAAAGACGAGTTCAGAAATTAAAATATACCCCGAAAAGTTTAACGATAGGTACATGGAAAACATTAAACTGCAAGGTTTATGCAGGGAATAATCCTAAATTTGTTTGTGGTATACTGTTTTTTCACTTGTTCAAAATCGTATCGGGTTGTATTTAAAGCAACAGTTACCCCATGATGCTGTTTGGAATGTAGTATAGGTTTAGCAATAGTATTTACCGTTTAGGATTATACTTTATTTATTAACTTAAACTTTTGATCATGAAAACACCGGAAGTATTTGATGTTCGAGAAATGAACATTTCGGAATTAAAAGGTACTCATGGAGGGTTGATCCCATGCTCCCTGATACCCCCTCTCAACCTGGGAGCCGATATCAACCTGGGAACCATGTTTGGACTTGTGCCCGCGGACTATGTTATTGAGGTAAATCTTGGCGTAGATATCTGTTCCGATTGAACTTGCTCCTAAAGACTTGTATAGTACAGGTTTCTTATGAAGGAGTAAATGTCTGTATTTCCCGATTAAGGCAAATTTTTCGCCCCCGATAGTTTCGGGACTATCGGGGTTATCTTCTGCCGGGTGCCCGGCTGTTTACAGGGGCCGTTTTCCTGGATGTTATTACCAGCCTGTATTTGGGGCAATTCCTGATGACCGGATGACGGTATTGGGGATGGCCCATACATTCATATAAGAAGGGTCAAAATTTCTTGCGGGCCATATTTCTTCTAAGGTATAACCGGAAAAAGGGTCGGAGCAGTCGGTGTGGATCCTGTCGTATAGCGGTTGACTGTACACTTCCCGGGCGTCTCCCCAACGAACGAGTTCATTTCAAAATCAGGTACAGGGGTATTATCGCAAGGATAATAAATGTTTATGCTTCTGTTATTTTCAGCATATGCCGTAAGCTGCAATTTGCCTCTGTATGCGGGTTAAATTGCAGAAATTAATGGTGATTATTCCTGTTTTATACCGCTTAAATTGATTCCTGTTTTATTCCGAAATAAAATATAACTAACTGATTTTCAGTAAAAACAGAAAGACACTCCTTGGTCCCGATTATGCAAAGGATTTTAAGTGTCTCATTTACATAAGTTTACAGGTTAGAATAATAACCACCCCTTAACACAACGATATCCGTAAAATATTACTTTTCCGAAAAATTTTTCATCACTAAAAATAAAGCAAATGAGGAAATTAAATTACGGATTTTACGCATTGTTATTGTTACTTTTGTTTACCAATTCCTGTAGCCCGGATCAAATATGGCAGGGGGCGGGAAGTGAAGAAACAACATCTCTTATAGAAGAAGGAGGAGGAGAAGCGCCTGTAAGGGTGTTGTCCTATAACGTGTATCTGCTTACTGAAGCGATTGCACTGGCCAGCAGCCAAAGTTGGTCACAGGAAGAAAGGGCTTCCCGGTTAGGCAAGGCCGGTTTTATTAAAAACTACGATGTTCTGTTATTACAGGAATGCTTTGACAAGCCTGCGACTAAGGTGTTATGCGAAAACCTCTCCGGAACCCATCCCTACCAGACCCCTGTTTTAGGCACTTCAAATAATGAATGGGACGCCACGTACAATTTGACAGATGATAAATGGTTTAATATTGAAAACGGCGGTGTGATGATTGCGAGTAAGCACCCTGTAGAACATATGGAGCAGTATGTTTTCTCTCCCGGGTACTGTGGTCCTGATGCCTTTTCCAATAAGGGCTTTGTGTATGCCCGTATACTTAAAGACGGCCAACGTATGCATTTTATCGTTACGCATATGCAAAATACGGATCCTCTCTGTATGGGCGGGGAAAAAACACATCGGAGAAACCAGCTAAAAGAGATAAAATCCTATATCGATTCCCGGAATATACCTGTAGATGAAATGGTTATTATAGGAGGGGACTTCAACATTTTAGAGGAGGATACGGAGGAATATAATATGATGCTGCAGATATTAAATGTTTCGCCGCCCTCTTACAAAGGTTTGCCATACACCTTGGACAGCAAGACCAATAGCCTGAGGTCCTATTTGTATCCTTACCCTGAAAATGAGAGAGAACGTATAGATTACATCTTTGTATCTAATGATCACCTTGTACCGCCCTCATGGCAGAATGTTGTTTTTGATCCTGTGAGTACCACGCTAATGAATCATAGCCATCTGTCTATTGATGTCAAAAAAGATTATTTCGTCGATTTTTCGGATCATTACCCCGTGGAGGGGAGTTTCTATTCCGATGCATCTACGCCAAAAGCGAGTATGAAGACCAGAAAGTACGACCGTATGTCATTAAAAGCTGTGAGCACCGGAAAATTTATCGCCTGGAACACCTCCGAAACTAATGATTGGTTAACCGTTTCTGCTTCGTCTGCGGGCGAAAATACCTGGTTTAATATGGTCAATCTCGGGGAGAACGACAGTTATTTTGAGTTAAAAGAAGGGCTTGTCCGGGTGGAAGTAAGTGAGCGCCTTAATAATTTTTGGAACAAAAAGGTATCGGATAACGGGGCTTATCATTATTTCCCGGAATTCCAGGCGTCACAACCGCCCGGTTTAGAGCTTATCCTGGTAAAAAAGAAAGAGGGCAATCTTTCAGCAGCCATCGAAGACGGCGATATTGTAGCTTTCCGGGATAAAATGCCGGCAGGAGGCTATCATTATCTGCAGGTATCCGATAAAGACAATGCCGGCCTGATTAACCTGGATGGCAGCACCAGAGAGGAAGCGGAACAGTTTGAAGTGCACCTTCATCCGGGGCCGGTCGAATCCTGGAAATAAACGAGTTCATTTTTTAAAGAATAACAGAAGGCGTCCGCAAGGGCGCTTTTTTTGTTAGAAGCTGTTTGAATTTTGTTTTCGGAATACACATAAAAGGACCATAGGCGATGTCCTGAGTATACCTGTACTGGGCACTTCGGTACTCAGTGTATCACCTGTCGAAGTACCTAAGAGATAAAATTCGGACAGATTCTAAAACTTTCTTGCTGTATGTGTTAAGTTACTTATCTCTGAAAAATCCATGTTAATCTTTGTCACCCATTATTAAGAAATTGTAATATATAAAATAGTGGATGATATCAATGGACGGTTTGTTGAGGTTATTCCTCCCGGCATATAGCCCCTCGTACGCCCCATTCTTAAGAAAAAAGTTAAGAGTGCTATCCGTGTAGTTAAGAGAAGATACAATTTTCAGGAATATATCCGGAAAAATGATCTAATTCAGATGTATGTGATATGATACTAAAGTTTACTCAGAAGCTGACGTTCCTGTTGGCATTTATCGTACAGCTTTCCTTTGCGCAGGAGAAGACAATTACGGGTAATGTGACAGACGGGCAGGGGATGTCGTTACCCGGCGCGAACATCGTGGTAAAGGGAACATCAACAGGTACCCAGACCGATTTTGACGGGAATTACAGTATAACGGTCGGCGTAGGACAGGTACTGCAATTCACGTATGTAGGGATGGCTACCGCAGAACGGACAGTGGGGACCTCCGCGACCATTGACCTACGAATGGAAGAAGATGCGCAGGCCCTGGAAGAAGTCATTGTAGTTGCCTATGGAGAACAGTCCGAAAGGGCCATAGTAGGGTCTGTTGCCAAAATTGATTCACAGGTTATAGAGACACAACAACTTACCGATGTCACAACGGCCATCCGGGGAAGTGTTCCGGCGGACAACCCGGTGATAACCCGACCTTCGCGTACGTGGTATCGGGTCCATTAATGCTGCCGCAGATCCGCTGATAGTGGTTGACGGGGCACCGTTTAACGGAAACCTGAACACGATCAGCCAGGACCAGATAGAGTCCATGAGTGTGTTGAAAGACGCCTCCTCTACCGCATTGTATGGATCAAGAGGGGCCAATGGCGTTATTCTGATCACAACAAAAAAAGGGAAGCTGAATTCTCCGGCCAGGGTGAATTTTTCAACTTCTCTGGGATTTGCTGATCAGGCCGTGAAATTTCATGATTTTCTCGATGCTGACCAATACATGGAACTTTCCTGGGAATCCCTGCGGAATAGGAATATGACCGATGGTATGACTCCTCAGGAGGCTGCGAACGCCGCTTCCAATGGCCTGGTAGAACATCTGGGCTATAACCCGTATAATAATGCCATTCCCGTGGAGCCGGACGGTAGGCTGGTATCGACAGCCAGGAAATGGAATACCAATTGGGAAGACCGGATCATGAACAGGAATGCCTTGCGGCAACAATACGGTTTAACTGTTTCCGGAGGAAGTGAAAAAACGACGTATTTTTTCTCGGCAAATTACCTGGCCCAGGAAGGGGCTGTTAAGACTTCAGACTTTAACCGTGCAACAACGCGTTTGAATATTGATACCCGGGTAAACGGCTGGTTGTCTCTCGGACTGGGTTCGTCTTATTCGACGCAGGTCCAGAATTACCCGGAACAGTCGGGGAGTGCCATCAGGGGGTACTACTATCATCAACTGGTGCTGGAATTCGCCCCTGCGTATTCCGTAGCCCCTGATTTCCCGGCACCGCCAGTCTATACCGAATTGTCCCTGGAAGGGCACCCCATGTCCCGGACACAGGAGGTATACGATCTGATCCTTGAAGATTTACAGTTTGCCGTAGAGAATGTGGGTATATCGCGTCTGGATAAATCCTATATCAATAAAAATGTGGCCCATGCAATGCTGGCACAGGTGTACCAGGTGATGGGAAATTGGGAGGATGCTGAAACCGCAGCTAATGCTGCTTACGGAGGGGATTTGTCTTCGGCCCTGGTTTCCGGATCATATGCAAACGGGTTTAACGATCTGTCGGTCGGGGAATGGATATGGGGACTGCCCCAGTATGACGATCAGTCACAGTATTATTACAGCGCACCGCATGTACAAACAGATCATAGCGTCGAATCTTATCAAAATGCCTATTTTAACAATGAGTTTGTCAATCTGTTTTCCGGTACGGATATAAGGAAGCTGTTTAACAATTACTACGAGGTAGAAGAATCGAGTTTCAGGCATTGGGTGACCAGTAAGTTTGCATTTACTTTTGATGCGGATATACCTATCATCAGAACAGCCGAAATGATATTGATTGAAGCAGAAGCAAAATATAGAAACGGTGATGCCGGAGGGGCCCATGGTCTGCTGTATGCCATTCAACAGAACAGAGACCCGAAAGCTATAAAATCTTCGAATACCGGGGAAGATCTACTGGAGGAGATCTTATTGGAAAGAAGAAAGGAATTGTATGCGGAGATCGGGGTGGAGTGGTTTGATGCCAAAAGGTTGCAGAGAGGCATAAGCAGGTCCGGAAATCACAGGGTTGGCAGTTCGGCAGATCTTGCCCCGAACGACAAAAAATTCTATTTGAAAATTCCGCAATCCGAAATCGATGCCAATGCAAATATTGACGGTTCGGTGAACGAAAATCGATAATATTCATATCCGTATGATTAGTCTCAGGTTGGTTGGGGGAGTTGTTCTTTAGTTATGGAGTTTATAAGTATTACCTGAATAACTCATGAACTCCATAACTAATGCACTTTTCAATAGTTAAACGCTACTGTTGTATTTGTTAAATTGCTTGTTTCCGAATATTTCTCTTAATTTTTGTCATCCGTTTCCGGTTTTTTGTAATATATAGTATAGAGAAGAGATTGCTGATGGACAATACAAATTATATAGAGCTCTTTGAAACCCTTTTTCAAATGGATCAAACAGCACTTAAAAATTAGTTTACATTGTTTTTGTTTTCATGAATGTAGATTGATTTAGTTTGTTGGCAGCCCGGTAAAACGGGCTGCTTCTTTTATATGTGGCTGCCAACCGGTATGGATGTATCATCGGCCTCAACTCAATTGGTTCTCGTTTGAGGCCGGCGGAAACGAGGGCTCATCGTATAACGCGTACGAAAGGGCATTACTCCGGATAATTATCGGGATGCCGGATAAAATGGGATCCGTTACAAACAGGCACCAGCGGGGAGATCCCGGGAAATCGAACAATCAGTTATAGAAACATCAACCACATGTATAGTCAGTATTTTTCCCATAATTCTTGATGGTGTGGCATGAAAAAGAATTACTCCAATATTATGTTCTGCCTTTTTGTTTCCATAGGCATTTACAGCCAGGTATATCCTTACGGACTGTATCCTTTTGACGAGGGAGAGTTGTATTTACCCGGTTCTATCGGGTATAGTTATAAATTGACCAGGAACGGAGAGACCTATCAGGACTGGTCTGAACCATCCCGTGAATTGAATACGCATTTCTCTTTTTTGCCCCCGGGGGATTACACCTTTATAGGTAAAGCAACGAACAGGCGCGGAGAATGGCAGGGCGGCTGTATTTCTTATACATTTACCATACCGCCCCCTTTTTGGAAAACAGGATGGTTTTTTATATTGCTTTTTGCATTGTCCGGAGGAGTTACGCTGGTAATATACAGGACCCGGACCCGTCATGTGAAATACATCAATAGCTTACAAAACGATTTTTTCCGTCAGCTGATGGAAACGCGGGAAGAAGAGAGGAAACGGATAGCCAGGGAACTTCACGATGGAATAGGCCAGAGCCTGGTATTGCTAAAGGCCCGGCAGGAGGAAGAAAGGTTTAGCTCACAGATACAATTGTTAATTGATGATATAAAACGGATCTCCGGCAACCTCCATCCGGTATATATAACCAGTATGGGGCTGTCCATGTCCCTGGAGTACCTGATAAGAAATATAGACGAAGTATCCTCTGTTTATTTCAAAAGTACAATCAGCAGGGAGGTCGATGAGTACTTCAAAAAAGAAAAGGCTTTACATATCTATCGCATTGTCCAGGAAAGTCTAAACAATATCATAAAACATTCAGATGCAGATGAAGCGCTGATATCCGTTGGGATAAAAAGTGGTTTTTTAAAAATAAAAGTGGCAGATAACGGTAAAGGAACAGCATGTAATCCGGCGGCCGGGAAACCATCCATGGGATTGAAAACCATGAAAGAACGTATGGTGCTATTAGGAGGTGAATATCAGGTCGTTGAAAAGGGAGAACTGGGAGGCTTTGAAATCTGCTTTAAAATACCAATATCGGGCCAGTATAAAAAAAATAAGCAAAATGATAAAGATATTATTAGCGGATGATCATCCTTTGGTTCGGAGAGGGTTGAGAGATGTCCTTAGGGAAGACCCGGATAATATAGTGGTGGCAGAAGCCAGGGACGGAGAAGATGCGCTTAACAAAATCCTGCACTACAAACCGGATATGGTCTTTATCGATATCAATATGCCTCATAAAGATGGTATAGAAGTGATCAGAAATGTACGGAAAAAGTATCCCGGAATAAGTTTTATCGTATTGACAATACACGATAATCAACACTATTACAAAGAAGCTATAGAAACCGGAGTTAAAGGGTATTTATTAAAGGATTATGCTTTGACTGAGATTAAAGATTGTATGAATACCGTGAGACAGGGTAAAAATTATTTGAGTCGTTATATGGACTGCGATGAAAATACGGGGTGTACGGACGTGCTGAAAAAAATAACGAGAAGGGAAAAGGAAATATTAAGGGAGCTTATGGATGGAAGCAGTAATCGCAAACTGGCTGAAAAGTTCTTTTGCAGTGAGAAGAACATAGAAAGAATAAAGACCAAGCTACGTAAAAAACTGGATCTGCCCCCTACTTACAACGCCCTGCTTTCCTGGGCAATGCAGAACAGAAAACTTTTATGATTCCCAAAAGGGACAAGCCCGGTCAGGCCCCGTAACAAAAACGGCTTTGCGTTGTGGTATTGCCCGCTCTGCACTTTATCACGCAATAAAAAGGCATAGCGAAGCTGGAAAACCTGTCCCGGCACAAAAACCTTATTCTTAAAAATAGGAGTTTCCCTATACTTTTTGTAATTCATAAAATCTACATTCGTCATATTATTTAACAAAAAAATAATATTATCATAACCCTAAAGCAAGCATTAATGATATGGGGCTGTTTTAATCAAAGGAAAAATACATTCATCATATTTTAAGCCGTTTTTTAGTCACAATATACATGTACAGCTGTAAAAAAGTGTAGTGACAGCCTTTTGACACTTTACATGTATGAGGATTTACGGGAGTTTCTTAAAAGGGCGAAAATTATTATGACGGCAGGAAAAGGGAATACCGTGATTGAAGCCGGTTTATCGAAAAATAATCTATAATCATTTAATTAAAATCAGGTATATAATGAGATTAACCTACGTATTTATAGCTGCTACCATGTTGCTTGTGCATTTTTCTGCCTCCGGGCAAAGCCAGGAAATCCCTTCTGTCCCTTTAAAGGCTTTAACGGGAAAACATTTCGATACGGTACAATTCAATGAAAGAGAAAACCCCGTGATATTGAGTTTCTGGGCCACCTGGTGTGGGCCCTGTTTAAAAGAACTGGATGCCATCAACGATGTTTATGCCGACTGGCAGGAAGAGACCGGGGTTGAACTATACGCCATATCGACAGACGATTCCCGGGGAATAAAACGTGTAAAACCCCTGATCAACGGAAAAGGGTGGGAATTTGAAGTATTGCTCGATGAAAACCAGGATTTTCAAAGAAAAATGAATGTTGTGGCAATGCCCACGGTATTAGTAGTATACAAGGGGAAAATTATCTATCAGCATACCAGTTACGTTCCGGGCTCCGAGAATAAACTCTATGAAAAGATCCTGGAATATTCAAAATGAAAAAGACGTATGCTATGGTAAAAAAGACAGGTCTGCTTTTTTTGGGTCTGACATTGATCTCAAATCTCAGTAATGCACAAATAAGCGGAAGTCTGGAATCTACCGGTCAAAGGTATGTAGATGACAATAAAATACAACTGGACGGGGAAGACGCCGAACACCGCTATCGTTCCAATTCCTATTTAAAACTCGACTATATTACGGGCTCCTGGAGTTTTGGGGTCCAGGGGGAATCCTATCTTCCCCTATCCCTTCTTAACTACAATCCGGAACTGAAAGGGGTGGATATCGGGACAGTTTATGCCAGGTACAGTAATAAAAAATTAGGGCTCGATGTAACCGCGGGACACTTTTACGAACAATTTGGAAGCGGATTGATATTGCGTAGCTGGGAAGACAGGCAATTGGGAATTAACAATGCCATTCTCGGAGGGCGTGTTGAATATGCTCCTGCAGACGCACTGACATTTACATTCCTCGGGGGCAGACAACGTGTAGGTTTGGGCTTTGACCTTTCCAAAGGTACCCTCTACGGCGCCAATATGGAAGCCGGACTTTCGGATATTTTAGCGATCGGTACTGTCGATATAAGCTTCGGGTTGTCTTATGTAGGCCGCTATGAAGATTATGAGCATCGTTATTTGAACGGTAACAATGCGCATCTTGTAAATTCCTATTCCGGGCGGTTAAGTGTATCTAAAGGCGGCTTTTATTCCGAAATAGAATATGTCCATAAAGGAAAGGACCTGTTGATGAATATGGGGGCACCGCTGATAGATGGAAATAAAAAAGCCGGAAATGCTTTTTTATTGGACCTCGGGTACGCCAGAAAGGGGCTGGGTGTCAATGCCTCCCTGAGAAGAATGGAAAATATGAGGTTTTATTCCCAGCACGATCTGGACGGTAACGTATTTAACCGGGGAGTTGTCAATTATGTACCGGCTTTGACCAAACAATACGACTATGCCCTTCAGAATATATACGTATACCAGGCACAGCCTCAATATCAGACAACCCCCAAAATCGCGGCCGGGGAAATAGGCGGGCAGCTGGACCTTTATTACAAGTTTAAGAAAAACAGTGCCCTGGGAGGAAAATACGGAACACAGGTAGCTTTAAATACGTCATACTGGGGTGGACTGGATATTGAAGGAGACCCGGAAACAGGGATGTATACAACAAAAGCCCTGGGCTTTGGTGATAAATACTATAACGATATGGCCGTGGAGGTCAGAAAAAAGTGGTCCAAAAACTGGTCGTCCGTATTCATGTACCTCAATCAACACTACAACAGGGGATATATCGAAGGCAAGGGAGGCATGGTCAATGCCACTACGGCAACTGCGGAAACCACTTATAAATTCGGAAAGTCACAATCCATCCGGATGGAAGGCCAGCACCAATGGGTGAAAGACAATTTTAAGAATTGGGCCGCAGCAACCGTGGAATATGGACTTGACCAACACTGGTCCTTTTATGTTCACGACAGCTATAATTACGGGCTTGATAAAATCCACTACTATAATCTGGGGGCAAGTTTTTCGAAAAATTCTTCCCGGGTAGCCCTGAGCTATGGAAGACAGCGCGGGGGATTGCTTTGCGTAGGGGGAGTATGCCGTATGGTCACGGAAGCTGCCGGTTTTACTTTATATGTGTCTACTTCTTTTTAGTACGGGAGTAGTGGGCTACCAGATTATAACCAGAAATTTTTTAAAAAGACAGTATTCAGAATTTAACATTTTATACGTTTTGCCCCTTTCCCTGTCAAACTATGAATACAGGGAATATGGACTTATCCCGGTCTTCAGCTAGTGTCCGGATAAGTTCAACAAAATAACAGTTCAACTAATAAATTTTAATTTTATGAAAAACAAGTATGTATTGCTAATGCTGCTACTGGTCTCTGCCTTTTCACTGACCTGTTTGAATTCGTGCAGTAAGGGAGATGATGACGCTCCGGATAATAATGAGAAGACCCCCGACGTGGCGGATGAGGAACTCAAATATGAATATAAAATGCTGGTTGACCAGTTTACAGCTGATTGGTGCCAATATTGCCCTTTAGCACACTATTATATGGACGTCGCAAAAGAGGAGATTGGAGATAAAATAGTCATGTTAACATGGCACGCCGACCCCCTGGCAGAAGCGGCTAAAGAAAAAATGGAGGAGTTGGCTTCTAACCTTGGAGTAGGAGGCTATCCTACTTTGTTTCAAGGGCGTTATAGGGAATTCTCATATCCTACTGTCTTAAGCGATAAAAACTTTGATCCAAAATCTGACAATGATAAATTATCGAAAAACATAGAGAAAGATTTTTTGGATATAATAGAAGAAAGTAGTCCTGTAGGGATCGCCATTTCTTCCTCATTAGAGAAAACAAAAGGCCGTATAGAGATAGAATTTGCCTTTCCCAAGGATATGTCGGGATTGAGTTATGCTGCCTATGTGGTGGAAGATAAAATAATTCGACCTCAGGTAGATGCTACGGAAGGAAGGCTTTTTCCTAACCTGAAATTCGGAGATATAGAGATTATGGCGGATGGGAAAAAGTATGATATGGAGGGATTAGCCGATTTTGAACACAATGATGTAGTTAGGGGAGCTACTGGTACGGTTTCAGTCCCCAAAGAAAACATGAAAGAAGGAAGCTATAAAACTACTTTAGATATAAACTATATTTCCGAGAATATTGAGAATTTAAAAGTAGTGATAGTGGCAACGGATAAAAGAGGCATATCTGTAAATACTCAAATTGCTCCGGGAAATACGAAAGTAGATTTTCAGATCATAAAGTAATATAAGGGGCAAAACGTATAAAATTTTAGTAAATAATCGTTAGCTTCAAAATAGCGATATAAGAGTTTTTTCCTGTTCCTGTCCAACTATGGAAAGACAATACTACAAAAACAGATGAGAAAAAATATTGTGATATACCTTCTGCTCCTGTTTAATGGATTTATGGGGCAGGCACAGCTGGTAATACCCGTAACCTGGCAGGCTAAGGCAGAAAAGCAGGTGAACCGGTAATGATCGATTTTACCGGACATACTTGTGTGAATTGCTGGAAAATGGAAGAGCGGGTATGGAGTGAAGAGAAGATATTGAATATCCTTAAGAACGATGTGGTACTGGTTTCCCTGTATGTCGATGATAAGTGGGAATTGCCTGAAAGTGAATAAAATATATCCGAAGCTACCGAAAAAAATAAGGACTATTGACAACAAATGGAGTGATCCGCAGATCACAAAATATAAGGCTAACGCACAGCCATACTACGCTTTGGTCGACGCCGGGGGCAATGACTTGGTAGGGTCGATAGGATATACCCCGGATGTCTCTCCATTGAAACCCCGAAAACGCCCATAAATACAATCCCTTAAATGGCCCTATCCGGGCTTGTTTGGAAGCAAATATCTACACGGTTCCAAGCTGGTCCTCGTTTGAGCTCCGCGGAAATGAGGACCCATTGTATAATGCGTTTATTACGACACTTCGACTTTGTTAGTACAGGTAAACTCAGTACAGGTGTAACGCACCTTAAAAGGCATTTCCCAACTGAAGTGGAATTTCAACTGTAACTTCATTCAAAAAATAAACTGGCGGTCAGAGATGCTAAAGTAATATTTGAGATTTACAACGAGTTGGGCAACATTAGAGAAATCCAATAAAATTTACAAAATCTCCATTTGAACCGGGAATTAACACTCTGTTCCAGGCTTTTTAAGACCTTGTCGCATAGTTTTTCATAACGCTAAAAAGTTAATGTTTCTATAATATTTTCATAAAATCTTTCTTCTGTAATCGAAGTAATTTTCTTTCTCTTACTAAAAAAGAAGACAATGAAGAAATTAAATTACGAATTTTACGCATTGTTATTGTTGCTTTTGTTTACTGCTTCCTGCAGCCCGGATCAAATATGGCAGGGGGCAGGAAGTGAAGAAACAGCACCTCTTATAGAAGAAGGAGGAGGAGAAGCGCCTGTAAGGGTGTTGTCCTATAACATGTATCTGCTTACTGAAGCGATTGCACTGGCCAGTAGCCAAAGTTGGTCACAGGAAGAAAGGGCATCCCGGTTAGGCAAGGCCGGTTTTATTAAAAACTACGATGTTCTGTTATTACAGGAATGCTTTGACAAGCCTGCAACCAAAGCATTATGCGAAGGCCTTTCGGAAACACATCCTTATCTGACACCTGTTTTAGGCATCTCGCAAAATGATTGGGATGACACACACAATTGGAGAGAAAATATTGCTGATGGTCATCTTAATGGCGGTGTGATGATTGCGAGTAAATACCCCATAGCACATATGGAACAGTATCTTTTCTCTGCGAACTGCTTTGTAGAGGGATTAGGGTCTAAAAAAGGTTTGGTATATGCCCGTATAATTAAAGGAGGGAAACCTATACATTTTATTGCAACACATATGCAATCTACGGGCAGTATAGCCTGCCCTGCGGATGTGGAAAGAAAAGTCAGGGAAGCCCAGCTAAAAGAGATCAGATCCTATATTGATGCCCTGGACATACCTGTGGACGAAATGGTGATCATTGGGGGGGATTTCAATATTGTAAAGGATACGGACGAGTATATGACCATGCTACAGACGTTAAATGTTTCGCCGCCCTCATACAAAGGTTTGCCATACACCTGGGATACAAAGACCAATAGCCTGGTTTCCTATACGTATCCTTATCCTGAAAATGAGCAGGAATCTCTGGATTACATCTTTGTGTCTGATGATCATCTTGTGCCGCCGTCATGGCAGAATGTTGTTTTTGATCCCGTCAGCACCACGCTAATGAGTCATAGGAACCTGTTTATGGATGTCAAAAAAGATTATTTCGTCGATTTTTCGGATCATTACCCCGTGGAGGGGAGTTTCTATTCCGATGCATCTACGCCCAAAGCAAGTATGAAGGCCAGAAAGTACGACCGTATGTCATTAAAAGCTGTGAGCACCGGAAAATTTATTGCCTGGAACCCCTCCGAAACTAATGATTGGTTAGCCGTTTCTGCTTCGTCTGCGGGCGAAAATACCTGGTTTAATATGGTCAATCTCGGGGAGCGTGACAATTATTTTGAGTTAAAAGAAGGGCCCGTCCGGGTAGAAATAAGTGAGCACCTTAATAATTTCTGGAGCAGGAAGGAGTCAGATGACGGAGCATATCGTTATTTTCCGAAATTCCAGGAGTCGCAATTACCCGGTTTGGAACTTGTCCTTGTCAAAAAGAAAGAGGGTAACCATTCAGGTATTATTGAAGACGGCGATATCGTAGCTTTTCGCGACAGGACGCCGGCAGGTAGGTATGGTTATCTGCAGTTGTCTGAGAAAGATAATACAACCCTGATTAACCTGGATGACAGTACCAGAGAGGAAGCGGAACAGTTTGAAGTGCACCTTCATCCGGGGCCGGTCGAATCCTGGAAATAAACGAGTTCATTTTTTAAAGAATAACAGAAGGCGTCCGCAAGGGCGCTTTTTTTGTTAGAAGCTGTTTGAATTTAGTTTTCGGAATACACATGAAAAGATCATAGGCGATGTCCTGAGTATACCTGTACTGGGCACTTCGGTACTCAGTGTATCACCTGTCGAAGTACCTGAGGGATAAAATTCATGTTAATCCTTGTCACCCATTTTTAGGAAATTGTAATATCTATAGTGAAGAGCCCGGCTTATAAGGCCAAATAAAGGTGTATAAAAACGCCCCTTCGATATTTAAACACTGTCATGTGACTCCTGGTATTACTTTATATGGATGAATTGGAACTTTTAAAAGAACATTGGAAAAAGGCGGAGGCCTTTCTGCCTGTATTGTCCGATGAGGAACTTATGGAAATAATCCGTAGGAAGGAGTCTTTTACCTCATTCGGGGAGAAATAGAAAAAGGAACAAAGCCGGCATCTTTTCCACGGAGCGGCTTTATTCCTTGTAAAACGATTAATTAAGGAATATTAACTAACCACACTACAAATATATGAAAATTAAACGGAAAAGGGGGAGGTGTTTAGACCGGGAAGGGTTGCTGTTGATGGGAATGAAAAGCATTATCTTTTTTTACTGCACCCTGGCCTTTGGCCTGGGGCCTTACGAGGGATTTTCCCAGAATGCCCGGGTGCGTATTGACACGGATGTTGTTTTATCCGTAAAAGAAGTTTTCCGCCTGATCGAAAGCCAGACGGATTACGAGTTTATTTATCGTCCCGATCTTCTGGAAGAGACCTTTCATACAGAGATAGCCGGGGGAGAGATCAGTGTAGGGGATTTGCTGGATAGGGTTCTGGCCCCGGGGAATTTCTCCTATGAATTTTATAATAATACGATTATTGTAAGAGAAAAGGAAGCGGTTTTTGGAGCAACTACAATACTGCAAACAGTTGAGGTTCGGGGAACAGTTACCGATGGCGAAGGAAACCCGCTCCCCGGGGTTACGGTTTTGGTCAGGGGGAGTGAGAACGGGGTTGTTACCGACTTTGACGGGAATTACCGTATAGAGGTTGCTGCCGGAGGGGTCTTGTCTTTTACTTTTATAGGCTTTGCTCCCCGGGAAATCATTGTTGAAGCAGGCTCATCTGTTATTGATGTACAACTGGAGGAACAGGCCGCCAGGCTGGAAGAGGTCGTGGTCACAGGCTACCAGGAACTCTCGGTAAACAAAAGTACCGGGGCAACTCAAACCATAACAGGCGAAGAACTCGAACAGAAAGGGCAGGCTAATCTGATGCAGGCTTTGCAGGGGATGTTCCCGGGCCTCAGTTTTGCCGCAGACCCTCAAAACGAGGGACAAACGAAATATACGGTAAGGGGTATTTCTACTTTGGCGGGGGATTCCTCTCCGCTTATTGTGGTGGATGGTTTTCCGCTGGAAGCCGACATCCGTTCGATAAACCCTTATGAGGTAGAGACGATAACCTTACTAAAAGATGCTGCCGCCGCTTCTATTTACGGCTCCCGTGCAGCTAACGGAGTGCTTGTAATTACCACGAAAAAGGGGAAAAAAGGGAAAGTTCGGGTAAATTACCGGAACGAGCTGACAATTACCGGCCGGCCGGACCTGGCTTACAGGCTTAATCGCATAGGTTCTGCCGATTTGGTGGATATCGAAAGAAGCTATGCCGAAGACAACAATGCCCGGACCTATCGGCAATACCTGGAAGATGGGGGAAGAAGGAGCCAGTCCATGGTGGCTCCCAGGAACCAGGTTTATAATACGGTAGCCATGGTTAACGAAGGACGGATGAGCCAGGCAGAAGCCGAAGAAGTCTTTAACAGGTTAAAGGGTATCGACAATACAGGACAATGGAAAAAACACTTTTACCGGAACGGTTTTCAGAATCAGAGTAACCTGAGCCTGAACGGGGGGGGCGAAAGGCACACGTTCAGGAGTACCCTCAACTATACGGCCAACAAGGGGAATAAAGTAGGGCAAAAGGACGATAATCTGATTTTTGA
The DNA here is from genome assembly GCF_052983315.1 of Sinomicrobium endophyticum. Taxonomy (NCBI): domain Bacteria; kingdom Pseudomonadati; phylum Bacteroidota; class Flavobacteriia; order Flavobacteriales; family Flavobacteriaceae; genus Sinomicrobium; species Sinomicrobium endophyticum. The sequence continues at coordinate 3,518 of NZ_JBRKIS010000049.1, read as the reverse complement.
TATTGTAAACAATATTGATCTGGGGAAGGGGATAGACCTGGATATAGCCGGGAATGTGGTGATTAATAGTTCCGAAAGCACCCCTTTTGATGAGTTTTATATAAAAAATATCTCTCCTTATGAGAGTCTGGTCGACGAAGAAGGTAATGCCCTCCCAGTGTTATTGCCGTACAGGAACCATCCTACGGACAATAACGGGTTATGGGATGGAAAAGAGCCTGAGGAGATCCGACGGCTTATAGATATGGGGTTATATGACGAGACTTTTTACCCCCTTAAGGAGTTGGGTATGCAAACCATAAATGCCGAAAATTTAGCAATACGGTTACAGCTCCGGCTCAATGCCAAACTCAGCAATGACCTGAAAGGCAATTTTAACTTCCAGTACGAAACAGGAAGTTCCGTGGAGAGAGATTTGCGAAAGAAGGATTCCTGGATCATGAAATCGCTTATCAATAATATGTCGCCCTATGAATATAACGGGGACCCCGGTACATTACCGATCCCTCCCGGAGGGCGCCGGATAGAAACCCGGAGAAACAGAAGGTCATATACCCTGAGGGGGCAACTGGATTTCAACAGGTCTTTCGGAGAGCACAGTATAGCGGCTATTGCGGGTTCGGAAATACGGCATGTATTCGGCCAGGGTACTATTACAGATCGATTCGGGTATGATGAGTCATCCGGGTTATTTCATCCCATCGATAAAAAAAGACTGTCACAATTTCCGACAAGTGATACCAACCACCCCGGTGGCAGAAGCGATAAATTGGATTTTTCAGATAATTTTGAAGAAACCCTTAACCGTTATTTCTCCCTATACGGCAATTATACCTATAGTTTTAAAAACCGGTATATCCTTTCGGGGAGTGTGCGGCTGGACCAATCAAACCTCTTTGGTACCGATCCCAGGTACCGATACAAGCCGTTTTGGTCTGTGGGAGGCAAATGGCGCCTGTCGGAAGAAGGTTTCTTTAATAGCACTGTCTTTAATAATATAGCATTGAGAGGGTCTTATGGTATTAACGGAAACATTTCCAATAGGTATGGACCGTTTAATATGGCAGAATTCACAATTCCCTATACTTTAAACAGCCCGGCGCTGAAAATAATTACGCCGGCCATAAATGACCTGCGGTGGGAAAAAACAGCAACCATCAATGCAGGGTTGGACCTCGGTCTCTTCAATAACCGGATAGGCCTTAGCCTGGACTATTACATCAAACGGACCAGGGATCTTTTGGCTGTAGGCATAGCAGACCCCACGCAGGGATTTTCCACGCTGGAGTACAACGAAGCCAATATAGACAACAAGGGGATTGAAATTGGGGTGAACACTGTTAATGTCCGGGCAGAAAAATTCAATTGGTCAACCAGGATTACGTTCAATCACAACAAAAATATGGTAACCAGGATTTACAGGGATGAACTTTATGTGTCAACACCCTATTACGCCGCAGGGGTCAGAAATTTTGAAGGGATGCCGGCCAATAGCTTTTACATATATACATATGCCGGGCTTAACGAAGAAGGATATCCAATGATCACTACCGGGAACGGGGAAGAACTCGTGTTGACCCCGGGCCTTAACCCGGAGGTCGTTGACCGGATTAACGCAGGAGATTTGCATAATGGCGGAACCGCAGTGCCTGTGTATTCGGGGAGTGTGATCAATAACCTTACGTATGGCCCTTTCGGGTTGTCGTTTATGTTTGTGGGAAGTGGCGGGCATGTATTGCTGAAAGATTCTTATAATGGTACGGGCGGTATATACCAGACTCCTGCCTACGTACATGCCGATGCAGCCAAGGGTTGGAAACAGCCCGGTGATGAGGCCCATACCGGTATTCCTGATGTACAGGAATATTATTTTTACCAGCAGAGCATACTTCGATACAGCACTAAAAATGTTATTCCCGGGGACTTTATCAGACTTCGCGAGTTGATATTTACCTATACCATACCTCAACACGCCCTGAAAAAAACCTTTATAAAAGGGGCGCGTTTTAACCTGAGGGGGAATAACCTCTTCCTCGTTACCAGGAACAGGGAAGGCATAGACCCCGAGTCACACGGGTTGGGTGTGCGGTATTTTCCCCTTCAACCATCATACAGCCTCGGGTTTACGTTAAACTTCTAAAAAGTAATGATGTAACCACAATACTGTGTTACACTTTGATAAAAGTTTCTGATTTATAATGAAATAAGTGTATAAAAAGGGATGAGAAAATTTTAATAAACAATTGGTTTTCAGTATTTTAATAGTGTTTTCCAAGACGTTTATAAGATATGGTCACCAAGGGTTATAACCTATACAAAACATAGATAGTCAACATATTGTTTAATATGCAAAATATCAACGCCTCCAGGCAGCGTTTCATGGTGGAGACTTTCACCCTGTTCTTGTCCATCAAGGGCCGTATCAACTTCCGACAATTGGAAAGATACAGCAAATATAGTGAACAGCGTTTTCGTATCCAATTCGAAAAGCCTTTCGATTTCCTTGGGTTCAATAAAGAACTGGTCCAACAGCACGGCAGCGGACATTACGTGATTGCCATCGATCCCAGTTACATTGCCAAATCAGGCAAGAAAACCCCGGGGCTCGGCTATTTCTGGTCAGGACAGGCCGGAGGGGTCAAACGCGGACTGGAACTCCTGGGCATGGCCGCCATTGATGTGGACAACCATACCGGTTTTCACTTGGATGCCCGCCAGACGCTAACCGATGCGTCTTGTGATAAATCACTGGCCGAACTTTATGCGGACTGTTTCGCTACCTCCAGCAATAGCTTATCCGGACTCTCCCGTGTGGTGGTAGCCGATGCCTGGTTCACCAAGAAGACCTTTATCGATACTGTTTGTGGGGCAGGATTCCATTTTGTGGGTAGGCTGCGGGACGATGCCAATCTCAGATACCTCTACCTTGGCCCCAAAAAAAGCGGCAGGGGCAGGCCCAAAAAATATGATGGTAAAGTCATACATAAAGACATCCGTGATGACCATTTCCAAACCGTGGAACTGGAAGACGGGACTCTGGCCATGACTGCCGTACTCTATTCGGTAGCCTTAGAACGCAATATCAGGGTGGTACGGGTACCTTGTGGGAAAAAATATAAGCTGTATTTTTCTACCAACACAACATTCAATGCAACAACCATAGTGAAGTATTACCGCCTACGTTTCCAGATCGAGTTCATCTATCGGGATGCCAAACAACATACCACACTGGAAAACTGTCAGGCCCGTAGTGAGAACAAACTCGACTTCCACTTCAATATGGCACTGACCGCTACCAATCTCGCCAAGGCAGCTCACTGGTTAAACATTCCCAAAGAACAACGCGGAGCGTTCTCTATGACAGACATCAAGACCATGAACCACAACGCTTTACTCATGAACCGATTTTTTTCAACCTTTGGGATCAACCCACACTTGAACAAAAATCAGAAATATATCAATGAACTTTTACTATACGGCACCATCGCCGCTTAATTTTTTAACGAACTATTGAAACA
>NZ_JBRKIS010000048.1:0-4006 GCF_052983315.1 Sinomicrobium endophyticum | reverse complement strand
CAATACTGTGTTACACTTTGATAAAAGTTTCTGATTTATAATGAAATAAGTGTATAAAAAGGGATGAGAAAATTTTAATAAACAATTGGTTTTCAGTATTTTAATAGTGTTTTCCAAGACGTTTATAAGATATGGTCACCAAGGGTTATAACCTATACAAAACATAGATAGTCAACATATTGTTTAATATGCAAAATATCAACGCCTCCAGGCAGCGTTTCATGGTGGAGACTTTCACCCTGTTCTTGTCCATCAAGGGCCGTATCAACTTCCGACAATTGGAAAGATACAGCAAATATAGTGAACAGCGTTTTCGTATCCAATTCGAAAAGCCTTTCGATTTCCTTGGGTTCAATAAAGAACTGGTCCAACAGCACGGCAGCGGACATTACGTGATTGCCATCGATCCCAGTTACATTGCCAAATCAGGCAAGAAAACCCCGGGGCTCGGCTATTTCTGGTCAGGACAGGCCGGAGGGGTCAAACGCGGACTGGAACTCCTGGGCATGGCCGCCATTGATGTGGACAACCATACCGGTTTTCACTTGGATGCCCGCCAGACGCTAACCGATGCGTCTTGTGATAAATCACTGGCCGAACTTTATGCGGACTGTTTCGCTACCTCCAGCAATAGCTTATCCGGACTCTCCCGTGTGGTGGTAGCCGATGCCTGGTTCACCAAGAAGACCTTTATCGATACTGTTTGTGGGGCAGGATTCCATTTTGTGGGTAGGCTGCGGGACGATGCCAATCTCAGATACCTCTACCTTGGCCCCAAAAAAAGCGGCAGGGGCAGGCCCAAAAAATATGATGGTAAAGTCATACATAAAGACATCCGTGATGACCATTTCCAAACCGTGGAACTGGAAGACGGGACTCTGGCCATGACTGCCGTACTCTATTCGGTAGCCTTAGAACGCAATATCAGGGTGGTACGGGTACCTTGTGGGAAAAAATATAAGCTGTATTTTTCTACCAACACAACATTCAATGCAACAACCATAGTGAAGTATTACCGCCTACGTTTCCAGATCGAGTTCATCTATCGGGATGCCAAACAACATACCACACTGGAAAACTGTCAGGCCCGTAGTGAGAACAAACTCGACTTCCACTTCAATATGGCACTGACCGCTACCAATCTCGCCAAGGCAGCTCACTGGTTAAACATTCCCAAAGAACAACGCGGAGCGTTCTCTATGACAGACATCAAGACCATGAACCACAACGCTTTACTCATGAACCGATTTTTTTCAACCTTTGGGATCAACCCACACTTGAACAAAAATCAGAAATATATCAATGAACTTTTACTATACGGCACCATCGCCGCTTAATTTTTTAACGAACTATTGAAACATTTTAAATTAAATGCACATGAAGTACCAAAACAAAATCTCTGACGAGCTTGTACCCATCTTAAAAGCCTATACCAGCCAGCCCGCACCGCCCGAAGGAATGCCCTTGCAGGAAGTTTTTAGGGGGGCTTTACAACAAATGGCACAGCAGGTAGCTGTAAGTAGCACCGACCAACTACGGGTTGAAAATAAATTTTTCACCAACAGCGATGGGTTGGAAACGCAACTAAGGGTATTTACACCACTTACCGAAACCAATCCAAAACCACTATTGTATTGGATACACGGCGGTGGCACTATGAGTGGATTACCTGAGCAGGAAGACAGCACCTTGTACAATCTGGCCCTTGAGCTCGACTGTGTCATCACTTCTGTAAACTACCGCCTCACACCCGAAAATCCTTATCCAAAGCCACTTAACGACTGCTACGAAGGCTTGCTACATGTTGTTGGTAACGCCGATGAGTTTGGCATTAATAAAGACAAAGTAGTTGTGGGCGGTGGCAGTGCTGGTGGACTACTAACCACATCTGTTGCCATCAGAGCCAGAAACGAAGGTGGACCCAAAATTCTTTTGCAGGCAATGGCCTATCCCATGCTTGATATTAGGGACACATCTGACAGCAATAAAGAAATTAACAGCGTAGGCGTTTGGGATAGCTGGATGAACCATTACGGCTTTCAATGCTACCTCACCAATGTTCCCGAAAGTGAATATGGCAAGACTGTGCCGAATATGATAGAAGATTTAAGCAACCTGCCAGATGCGTTCATAGCAGTGGGAACTATGGATTGTCTGCGGGATGAATCCATCGAGTATGCCCAAAAACTTGCCGCTGCCGGCAACCAGGTAGAACTGCATATTTACCCCGGCATGGTGCATGTTTTTGACGGGCTGGCTCCAGATGCCAAAGCATCAAAAGATTTTTGGAGTGCAAGGGTAGCAGCCATTAAAAGGGCGTTTGAATAACTAAAACCAACAGTTATGATACTAAAAATTATAAACGGCATACTCATTGGTAGCTGTATTTATGGGGCTAAAACAAGGCTATGCCATGCTAACGGGTAAACCCGAAATGATGGAAATGTTTGGTAAGTGGAATTTCAATAAAACCGGACTGATGATTACCGGGGCCGTTACAATGCTAAGTGCTGTAATGATTCTTTTTCCTAAAACATTTGTTTGGGGAAATTTTTTAATGGCTGTGGGAATTTTGCTAATCATTTGTTTTCATTTTGCAGATAAAGACCTTAAAGGCGTGGCTATTGAGCTACCGTTTCTTTTACTCAATACTGTGTTACACTTTGATAAAAGTTTCTGATTTATAATGAAATAAGTGTATAAAAAGGGATGAGAAAATTTTAATAAACAATTGGTTTTCAGTATTTTAATAGTGTTTTCCAAGACGTTTATAAGATATGGTCACCAAGGGTTATAACCTATACAAAACATAGATAGTCAACATATTGTTTAATATGCAAAATATCAACGCCTCCAGGCAGCGTTTCATGGTGGAGACTTTCACCCTGTTCTTGTCCATCAAGGGCCGTATCAACTTCCGACAATTGGAAAGATACAGCAAATATAGTGAACAGCGTTTTCGTATCCAATTCGAAAAGCCTTTCGATTTCCTTGGGTTCAATAAAGAACTGGTCCAACAGCACGGCAGCGGACATTACGTGATTGCCATCGATCCCAGTTACATTGCCAAATCAGGCAAGAAAACCCCGGGGCTCGGCTATTTCTGGTCAGGACAGGCCGGAGGGGTCAAACGCGGACTGGAACTCCTGGGCATGGCCGCCATTGATGTGGACAACCATACCGGTTTTCACTTGGATGCCCGCCAGACGCTAACCGATGCGTCTTGTGATAAATCACTGGCCGAACTTTATGCGGACTGTTTCGCTACCTCCAGCAATAGCTTATCCGGACTCTCCCGTGTGGTGGTAGCCGATGCCTGGTTCACCAAGAAGACCTTTATCGATACTGTTTGTGGGGCAGGATTCCATTTTGTGGGTAGGCTGCGGGACGATGCCAATCTCAGATACCTCTACCTTGGCCCCAAAAAAAGCGGCAGGGGCAGGCCCAAAAAATATGATGGTAAAGTCATACATAAAGACATCCGTGATGACCATTTCCAAACCGTGGAACTGGAAGACGGGACTCTGGCCATGACTGCCGTACTCTATTCGGTAGCCTTAGAACGCAATATCAGGGTGGTACGGGTACCTTGTGGGAAAAAATATAAGCTGTATTTTTCTACCAACACAACATTCAATGCAACAACCATAGTGAAGTATTACCGCCTACGTTTCCAGATCGAGTTCATCTATCGGGATGCCAAACAACATACCACACTGGAAAACTGTCAGGCCCGTAGTGAGAACAAACTCGACTTCCACTTCAATATGGCACTGACCGCTACCAATCTCGCCAAGGCAGCTCACTGGTTAAACATTCCCAAAGAACAACGCGGAGCGTTCTCTATGACAGACATCAAGACCATGAACCACAACGCTTTACTCATGAACCGATTTTTTTCAACCTTTGGGATCAACCCACACTTGAACAAAAATCAGAAATATATCAATGAACTTTTACTATACGGCACCATCGCCGCTTAATTTTTTAACGAACTATTGAAACA
>NZ_JBRKIS010000047.1:0-1430 GCF_052983315.1 Sinomicrobium endophyticum | reverse complement strand
GTGGACGTGCTTTGGGGGACAGGTGGTGATATAGCCAGTACAGCCAATTTTGTACGTGATGTTGCAAATGCCTTTGACGGTGATGATACTACTTTTGCACATTTAAGGGCTAACCTTGCCGTGCTTAGTGAAGGTGTTCACATTACCGCTTTATACCCGACCTTGTCCGTAGAGGGCGATGGCGTCAGGGTGTTGTTGCAAAGAGAAGAAGGCGGATTGATCGATGCTTCGGTATTGTCAGATAATATCCGCATACGAACCTATAATAATAACGATGCCAACAGCGAGTTGACTTTAGACCCGGAACTGATCCAGTTATCATTATTCCCGGGTACTACGGATGTTTACGAGTTGATCTACCCGGTGAACGTACCGTTCAACCGTATAGAAGTATCGTTTGATTCGGGACTAGCCAGTGCTTTTGAAGGACTGCATGTTTATGAACTGGACAGGGCACAGGATGTACCCGGGGGAGAATTCCCGGATCCGATCAGTCCTTTCCATGCAGTTAGCCAGGAGAACGGGGTCGATGGTGTTTGCTTGTTATGTGATGTGGTCAACCCGGAATTTTCTGTAGATTTTGACCCGGACAACTATACGGAGCTCAATACTCCTTTAGGTGTGGCCAGCGGAATCTGGCAAGACCTTATCTTTCCGTTCGGAGGTTTGAACGGGGATATTATAGAAGTTGAACTTGGAGTAGGTGGTGGATTAGTGGACTTCTCCGTACTCGGTGGTCTTACCCTGGAAAGTTTTAACGGAGCCACTCCCAACGGAGATGGTATATCCTTATCGGAGCCTGTTAATATAAAATTGGTTCCGGGGACTACGGACCGTTATATTGCAACTTTTGTTGCCGGGGCGGATTTTGACCGTGTGCGGGTAAAATTTGCTGCCGTATTGGAAGCACTAACAAATGTTCGTGTTTACGGTGCAAGGCTTCGCTACGGTATGCCGGAAGTTTCCGGTAACCTGGTGGAACCGGGAACCGCTGCAAATCTGCAATTGACACCGGTAAGTCCCGGTGACGGCATTGAGTGGTTTGCCGAAGCAGAAGGGGGAACTCCTATTGCTACAGGGTTGAATTATACTACTCCTGCATTAAATGTTAATACGACTTACTATATAGAAATAACCCGTGACGGCCTTACCGAACCGGTACGTTATCCTGTGACGGTAGGAATCAATTTCCCGCCGACAGAAGGAGCAAGGGAGCGGGTCTATGCCTGTAGCCAGGATAACCTGGCTATAGGAGGAGTGCAGAATCCGGAGTTTGCCGTAGATGGTGACCCAAGCACGCATTCTACCTTTACCATATTAAAAGTAGGGGCATTTTATCAAAGATTGAGTTTTGCGGATTGTGCGGTAAAACCTGCAGCGGGAGATGCTTTGCATATCAAGCTGGGAACAGAGGCCGGCCTTCTGGAAGT
>NZ_JBRKIS010000046.1:0-122234 GCF_052983315.1 Sinomicrobium endophyticum | reverse complement strand
CCTAAAATCCGCATGTCTATAGTAAATCATTACCCCCCGTTTTGATTTTGGTGCTTTAAGGATTAAACGTTGCTTTTTTTGTAGGTTTCCGATATCTTTTTAAATGTTGGGGCATACTTCCCCTGTTAAAGTTTTTATACTTTCTCTGTGGAGGTCATTATTTTACGGAGCGTTTTTGTTTTTGCCAGCTAAGTTTTTAAGGGCATATTTCCATAAACCCTGAGGGATACTTGTCTGGAACGTTTTATCCATTTTGATGGCAGGAGGATAAACCTAAAAAGGAATTTTTTAACACGATAGCAAGGCTTTAGTGTTTTGTATTTGGAGGAAAAGCATTCCATGATATGATGGTAAAGGTTGCGGCAGATTGCTGTTAAATATAAAAAAACGGTATTCTTGCCCAAGGCGGAGAAAGGCATCCCGTCCCACCCGAAATCGTTCTTGAGGATATCAAACTGACGCTCCATGTTCCCCCTGTGATTGTAGAGCCGAACCAGTTCGGTGATATGGAGTTCAAGGTTATTGGTGAGTATGGCGCGGTATTGATAAGCATCCCCGGTAAAAGCATCGGTTTGTTTTGTAGGTTTGAACGACCGCTTGACCACCAGTCTGTATTGGACAGGTTTTTCCCCGGCCTTTTTGGCCTGTTGTTCGAATGGGGTCACTAAAACCTGTCCAATTTCCATAACGTTATTATTGGCATCCGATATGGTGTCCCAACTTTCTACTTTTTTGAAATATTTTTCCACATAACTGTTTTTACAGCCAATGTAAAAGTACCTTACCTTTTGTTGCACTAATTTCACAACATCATATTGATAGGAAGCAGCATCGGCCCTGAAGTGGTCAATTTTACGGTCTATATTAGCTTCCAACAAATGGAACAGGCGAGATAATGTATCCCACTGAAAGGACTTTGCGTCACTGTTCCCGTTCCTGTTTTCTATGTAAAGGACCTGGTTCTCATTAATGGTGCAGACCCCGGGTTGATACCCCGGGGCACGCTTATAGGTCATTTTACTATCCTTTTTTTTATTGAAAATGATGGTATTGTCATAATCCACCAGGAGTTCCTTTTGTTTAAAAACACCCAAATGTTTCAATACCTCCATGTTCAATTGCCCCAAGACCGAGTGGGTGCTGTATGTGTGAAGTACAGAACCTCTTTTGGTCTTACATTGGGCAGTGGGTTCGGATAAATTACCTATACGCCGTAGCATCGTGTCGGAACTAGGCATATTCAGGTAAGGATTGCCTTTGAAATGATGTTTAAGATGGGTTTGAAGATCCTCGATACAGTCGCCACCACATAAGTAAATGCTTAGCAATGAATACAAGACATCGCTCCAGGAATATTTGGATTGGGGCGCAAGCTCTGGCAGGTTATTATCCAATAATTTACCTATACCGGATGCCGAGAGATACTCTAAAACAAAATTTAATCCGCCAAAAGCAGAAATAGGTTTACTTTTTTGTATTTTCATCGTGGTATTTTTCTAGCAACACCAATTTAGGTGAAAATACCGAAAACCGCAAACACTTTGCTTATAAAGGTTTGCGGTTGGTTTTATAAAGTATCTTACGGATGTTAGGAATTATCGGGATATCGAAGGGCTCTGCATCGAAATGAGCTAAGGTTTGTTCATTTAACTACCTCGCAGGCTTGCCCCGAGGTAGTTGATTTTGTGTTTTTAACGGATCACTCCACGACATACGAACGTTCGTCCACTTCGGAAAGCCGGAAATAGCCATAGGCGTAATTAGTTTCATCGGTAGCATTTATGATGTTCCCCCTTACATTGGCAGGTGGAGTACTGAAAGGATTACCATTGGCAGTTTCCAGGATTAAGGACATATAACTGTAAAAACGTTCGGAAATTCCGTATAAGCTTATATCGACCCGATTACCGATCTCGAGGTCTTCATGGCTGAAACTATTGAACATTTCATTTCCCTGAGTAAATTTATCGTCATCGATATTGTATTCCGGGTAAATAAGGAAGTCGGTGTTGAATTTAGCCATGTAGTGGTTATTTTCCTCGGGGTTGTCCTGATAATAAAATTTCACTTCAATATTATCTTCCATGAAGCCACCGTCATAATCCTGTTCTATTCGGGTAATTTCGGGAACATTTACCAGTTTTTCACTTGCGGTGTAGGTCTGTTCGTCCACGATAACGGTTAGTCCGTATGTTTCCCCGATAACAGGCGTAAAATCAGTACAAACGTATATTCCTGTTCCGGGAGTCTCTGTAAAATCAAAGGTTGCACCATCGTTATTGCTCACATATACCACAGCGCCGGAAACCGGAGGAATTTCCCCGGAATAATAATCGGTAGTGGTACTTAGTCTGATGGTTTGCCGGCTTCCGTCGGTGCCTTTTATCCATTCTATACCTGCATCAATGACCAATCGAGGCTCCTCGGTATCCAGGTCAATATCCACTACGTCTTCGCATGAAACCAGACATGCCAGTATACTAAAAAGAAAAATATGTTTGAAAGAGGCCATGTTCTTAAAATTTAAAGTTATAGGATACACTGGGAATAATGCCAAATATGGAAAGGCGGACTGCTTCGTTTACGCCGGTGTCCTCATTGGGACGGAAGCTGACGGAAGCCGAATTCTTCCGGCTGTACAGGTTGTAAATACCAAAGACCCATTCGCCCTGCCAGCCCTTTTTCTTTTGTGGTTTCGGGGTATAGGTAGCAGAAACGTCCAGGTGATGATAGGAAGGAAGCCTGTCTTCGTTTCTCGAGGTGTAATTGGGAACTTTGATTCCACCGATCTCGTATTGTCCTTTCGGAAAAGTATAAGGTTGCCCGGTCTGGAATGTAAAATTGGCCCCGAAAGACCATTTGTCATTGAGTTCGTATCCCCCGGTTACGGAAAGATTATGGAGCTTATCGTAGGGAGACAGGTACCAGTTTCCGTTGTTGATCCCCGTTTCTTCCGGTGTGCGTCCGGGGGTCTTCTGCTCTGCACGGGAGAGCGTATAGGCGATCCATCCTGTAAGCCTGCCGGTATTTTTCCGGAGCAATACTTCCAGTCCGTAGGAACGGGCTTCCCCGTTCAGGATCACCTGCTCAATATCGTTATTGGCAATAAGTTCCGCGCCATCAATATAATCGATACGATTTTTAACTTGTTTGTAAAAAACTTCGGTTTCCAGAGAATAGGCATCTTCTTTAAAATTTTTGAAATACCCCAATGCTACCTGGTCCAGAAGTTGTGGTTCTATAAAAGGGCCGCTGGGGGTCCAGATATTAATCGGAGTAGGAGACTGGGTGTTGGAAAGCAAGTGCAGGTATTGCGACATCCGGTTATAACTGGCTTTTACGGATGTGTTGTCGTTAAAGGCATAAGATATTCCTACCCGAGGTTCGAAATTGTCGAAGCTCGCTATGGTTTCTCCACTGTCATAATGTACGGAACCTGTAGGGGTACCTTCTTCATAGATACGGAAAGTGGGATTAAAAACAACTGCCCGGTCATTTTCATAAATATTGACATCTTCCTGCCCGTACCTGTAGAACATGCTGTACCGCAAACCGTACCGTACCGATAATTTTTCAGATATCTTATGTTCGGCATCTATATAAAAAGCGGGTTCCAGGGCATATTTTTTATCCAACTGCTCAAAGTTGATAGAGGAATTATCCCCGTTTGGTTTTAATGTCCCGGGATTAAAATCGTAATAAGTGGCATGGGCACCGAAATGAAGATTGAAATTTTCCCATAAATAGTACCTCATGTCGTATTTGGCACTGTAGGTTTCAATGGCGTTATCCCATACGAAATCCTGAGATTCCAGTTCCAGGCCAAAGCGATAATCGCTGTATATCAACGACAAGTCGGAACTGAGGTTGTCGGAAAAATCGTGTTTCCAGCGGAGGTTCAGCATAGTGTTTCCATACGAACTGGAAAAATTATCGCTGAAGTTGAAAATATCCCTGCCCAGATATCCGGACACAAATAATGTATTGTTCTCATTGAACCTGTAATTCAGTCTCGTATTCAGGTCGTAAAAGTACGCGGAGTTGTCATTGTCCGCAAGCTTTAAAAAAAGGTGTGCGTAGGAACTTCTTCCTGCAACGAGAAACGAACCTTTTCCTTTTGCAATGGGACCTTCTGCCAGTAACCTGCTCGATATTAATCCTATACCCCCGTTCATGTGAAAATCCTGGTAGTCGCCGTTTTTCTGATGTACATCCAGAACGGAAGAAACACGTCCGCCGAAACCGGCGGGAATACCTCCCTTATATAGGTCCATTTCGCTGATGACATCGGCGTTGAATACCGAAAAGAATCCGAAAAGATGAGAGTCGCTGAACATAGGAGAACCGTCCAGCAATATGAGGTTCTGGTCGGCCGCACCTCCACGGACATTAAAACCCGAGGATGCTTCACCGGCATTGGTAACCCCCGGAAGCTGTAACAGTGATTTTAACGGATCGGACTCTCCGAGTACTACCGGGGTCCGTTTGATCTGTTCGGCCGAAAGCCGGTTTACGCTCATTTGCGGTTTTTTGATCTCCGTGATATTCCTGCGGTCGGTGACCACTACCTCATCGAGTATAGAGGCATCCGGATCAAGATCAACCTGGATAACAGATTTATCTCCCGGCCGTATTTCACGGGTCAGATAACCCAGGTAGGAGATAAGCAGAATGGCATCCGTCCCGGAAATTCTCATTCTGAAATTACCGTTCATATCTGTTACCACGCCATTGGAAGTTCCCTTTTCTATGATATTTGCCTGCGGCAGTGGTTGTCCGGACTCATCAAGCACACGTCCTTTGACTTCCCGGGGTGTTTGCGTTTTTTTTCGCTTTACATAGATCACCCCGTTCCTGTTCTGAAAATCCAGCCGGTGTTTTCGTTCCAGCGTTTTTAATATTTCGGCAAGACGGTATTCGCCCTGTTGTATTCCTGCATCGGTTACCCGGGCTATTTCTTCATTATTATAGGCAAAAGAATAGGAGGTATGTTGTTGTATTTGGTCCAGTACGGACTTTAAATTACCGGGACTGATGTTTACCTTGACATTGTCCGGAATGCCATCTTCCTGGCCCATCAGGGCAGGAATGCAACTGTATGCGAAGAATACAAAGAGACACGCTCTTTTAAAAAAAGAATTCATACGTGGTTTTTAGATTTAGTGTTTGTTATTATTTTGACAGAAAAGGAGTGTAACATCTATTCAGTAATCATCTGTTTCACGGATCTCGTTAACTTTCAGCGTTCCGGAGCCTGTAAATTCATAATGGATGTCCAGTAAATGACGTAGTCCTTCCATGACTTCTTCAAGCGGTGTCCCGGCAGGATACGTAGCGGTAATGTGTTTTTTCATTGTGGTACCGGAAAGAGTTCCGGTATCTATATCTATATCGAAATATCTTTCCAGGGTATTCAGGCTTTCCCCAAGGGAGATATTATTGAAGCTTAGCAGGCCGTCTTTCCAGGCGTTGGCCCCGGTAAAGTCGGAAAGGCGGAATATAGCCGTATGGTTATATTCATCAATGACGAGGCTGTTATTCTTCTGCAGGCCGGTACTGTCGGAATCGTGATAGACCCTTACACTTCCTTCCTCTACATCTACCCGTGACAGTATTTCGTTTGTGTAGGCTTTTATGACAAAGCGGGTTCCCGTGACCAAAAGTTGGTTGTCGCGGAACTTTACACGAAAAGGGTTGGTACGATCCGGAGAGACTTTAAAATAAGCTTCCCCTTCCAGTTTTATGTCCCTCGCATCCGTAAAATCCTTGCGATATTCCAGTACGGTTGCCGAGTTGAGCCAAACCACGGAACTATCCGGGAGGGTAAAAGCTTCTGCAGGTTGTCCTGCGGCTACTTCCAACCTTATGAAATCTTCATTTCCCAGGAATTCCGAGGTGCCCCACCAGGCTGTCAATCCAAACAGAAGCAGTAAACAGGCTGCAACGGCGGCATAAGGGAATAGAGGGCGCCTGCGTTGTTTTATTCCGAGCTCAGCTTTTATCTTTTGCAGTAATTCGGTTTCCGGAGTTGCTGTATTTTCCTTTTCGGCAGCATCCCATTCTTTTTCCATCAACCGGGAAAAGAACAGTTGGTTTTCCCCCTTTTCCATAGCTTCCAGTAATTGCCTGGTTTCTTCACCGGACAATTCGTTCCGGAGATATTTTTGCCACAATACGTTTAATCGATCCATTTACGTTGCTTTTAAGGCTTGCGTCATAGGGTATATCCGCAAAGTGGTAAAAACACCTAATGGTTTTTTGTTAAATGGATGTTAAATAAGAAAAGAGCGCTTTTTAACGCAGGAAATATATTTCGAGTAGCAACAGGGAAATGGTAGAAAAACCGGAGAGTTCTTCCTTAAGTGTGGACAGGGCGCGGTTCATGTGATTTTCTACGGTGCTTTTGCTGATGCCTAGCTCACGGGCTATTTCTTCCGTAGATAACCCTTTTATACGCTTCAGAATGAGAATCTCCCGGGGGCGTTCGGGCAGTTTTTCTATAGAAGCTTCCAGTGCCATGTGAAAAGCTTCTTTGGTCATTGTACTTTCCGCGTCCGCCAGGTCGGGGATATCCATAGCAGGAAGATCGGAAATAGTATATTGCAATTCTTTTTTCAGGGATTTCAGGGCAAGGTTCCTGGCTATAGTGAAGATGTACGCTTCTATAGCACCGGACGCATCCATATCGCGGCGTTTTCTCCAGATCGTGACAAAAGTTTCCTGGATAACATCATCGGTATGTGTATTCAGCCGCAGCCGGTACAGAAAGCCTTTTATTCTTCCCGCATACCTGTAATAGAGAACAGTGAACGCCTTTTCGTTGTCCTGTGACAACAATTCGATCAAAACGGAATCCGGGGTATTATCCATGAAACTGAAAAGGTTTTGGCGTACGGTTTAAAAGGAAATATCCTTTAGAAACACGAAAGTAAAACTAATTATTTCATACGGGCTGTTAAATTTTTTTAAAAAATCGGAGAAACCAGTTATTCCGGATATTTTATTTCCGAACCGGTTATCCAAATTATACCCAAAGCTTTTGCCTTGCTGTCCGGACAGGAGTGAGGAGATATGTCTCTTCAGAAATACTATCTTTGATATACAAAACTCCGGCCAAAACAATGATGTTTCCGGACAGTATAAAACATATTATGACTGATACGTATAAAGTTCCCGGAGGAACGAGAATAGGGCATGTGCACCTGAAAGTTTCGGATATTAAAAAAGCTCTGGCATTTTACTGTGATTTACTGGGGTTCGAACTGATGACTACCTATGGTGAAGATGCTGCATTTATTTCCGCCGGGGGGTATCACCACCACATAGGTCTGAATACCTGGCACAGTAAAAACGGGATACAACCGGCAGCGAACGCTACAGGGCTTTTTCACACGGCAATCCTATATCCTACCCGTAAAGACCTTGCATTGATCTATAGCAGGTTACAAAGGGCAGAATATCCTCTTACCGGCGCGGCAGATCACGGGGTATCCGAAGCCCTGTATCTGGACGATCCGGATGGTAACGGGGTGGAATTGTATTGGGACCGCCCGAGGGAAGAGTGGCCGTTAAAAGCGGATGGTTCCCTTTATATGTATACCAGGCCGTTGCATTTACGGGATTTGCTGGCCGAACTGGAAAGCACCTGATCTAGCAGACAATTTACCCGCCTTTTTGCTGTTTATAATTTTGTTTCGAAGAATGATTATGGCCCTTTTAAAGCATTTTACCTTCTTTTACATACTCTTTCTTGATACCGCTCACAATGTCTTCCAGGTGGATCGTATCCTGTTGTTGTTCCAGGGTTTTCAAACAGGTATACTGTATAATGTTGACAATATTAGCCCCGGTAACGTCGTATTTCCGGGAAAGCTCCTTCAGGCAGACATCTTTTGCCAGGGGGATCTTTTCGGGCAGGTTGTTCTGCCACAGTAGCAAACGTTCCGCATAGGAGGGCATTTCAAAATCTATGATAGATTGAAAACGCCTGCTGAATGCGGTATCGATATTACTTTTCAGATTGGAGGCCAGTATCACCAGCCCCGGATGAGACTCTATGCGCTGAAGGAGATAGGAAACTTCCTGGTTAGCGTATTTGTCATGGGCGTCACGGACATTGGTCCGTTTTCCGAAAATAGCATCCGCTTCGTCAAAAAACAATATCCAGTCCTTATTGATAGCCTTGTCAAACAGGGAAGAAAGGTTCTTCTCTGTTTCCCCGATGTATTTGGATACTACGAGAGATAAATCTATGCGGTATACATCCCGGTCTGTATATTTGCCCAGTAAACTCGCCGTGAGTGTTTTTCCGGTTCCGGGAGGGCCGTATAACATGACCCGGTATCCCGGTTTTATCTTTCCTTTCATGTTCCATTCGTTCAGCAATATATCATTATAGTGAAGCCAGGATTCTATTTCTTTTATTTGTTTGAGGGTCTTTTGGTTCAGGACCAGGTCTTCCCATTCCATTTCGGTCTCCAGTAGCTGTGCGGGAAAGTTGGTACTGAGTTTCGGTTTAAGTATATTGCCTGTGGTAAGTAGTTCCGTATATTCTTCATCCAGGATCAGTTTACCGCTCATTTTAGGTTCGCCGATGGGAACTTCCTCCACGGAGAGAATATTTTTTCGGAATAAAAGGGATTCGCTGTGTATAAATTCTATGGCTTGTACACGTTCTTCCATATCGCCACCGGCCAATAGAAAAAGAGCGGTTTCTCCGGTGGGAAGAATGCCCCGGTGGTTTTTGGCCTTTACACCTCCGAAGAGAGGAAATTCCCCACCGTTAGGCAAAAACCCGGATACGATATCGCTGAGATAATTCGGAGACAGGTGAGGTATGAGGGCGAGCAGGAGCAGGAGCAGATCCCGGTCGTCCAGGCGGTGTTCGGATACAAAACGCGCCAGGGGAGAGGAGAGATCAAATTCATCCCGGGGGGGACAAAAACAGGGTTTGGCAGCATTTTCTCCCGTTCCGAAAGCAATGTGCATCCGGTACTCCAGGGCATTTTTTAAGAGGTCAAAAAATGGTTTCATTGCTTTCAGGTTTTTATTGGTTTTCAGTTGAGCGTTAAATCCCTGCTCCCGATAACTATTGGGGCGGGATTATTGCCGCGCATTAATTGTGCGAAAAAATTATAGTCTCATTATTTATCAGGTCGATGGGGCGTTAAGTTATTTGGTTTATGCTTGTTGCTTAATTAACTGAGTAACCTAAATAACTCAATAACCAACAACCAATTTCATGGCGCGTCAAAACCTCTGCAGGTTTCAGTGCAGCGTAGTTTATTTATACCGGCTATATGCCTTTAACAGCTTCTCATCATAGCGGTTCTCTTTATATCCCGGCCCGTTATAACCTTTTGCAAAAGCAGCCCAGTCCTTATTCTTAATAGCGTTGATGAGATGATTTACTTCCAGGTATTTGCCAAAGGCTTTCAGGTGTTCTCTTTCGTGTTCGTAATGCGTGGCTACAAAGTGGTCTACAGACATATACCCCAGGCTTTGAGCATGGTAACCCATAACCTGGAATGTTCCCCAAGAAGCGGCGCTGTAAGCAGCATCGTGGACTTCCTGAAGGTCGGACATCCCGGCAGCTTTTTCCAGGCGGTGATATTCTCCCGCACCACCGACATAATATTTTTTGGTCCAGTTTTTATACAGGACATTGGCCGTACGGGATGAGAGGAACTGCTGCGGATCAATACCTCTTTTTGTCAGCTCTTTCCAGAACACATGGCCCTCGAAAAGTATTTTAGGGCGTCCGTCCACCAGGAACCCCCTGCCACTGCTTTCCACTTCATTTACCGCTTTTACGGCGGCGAGTTCCAGACCGTAATACTGGGCGAAATCCACAAGGTCCTGCTCAGCCAACAGCTTGTCGTTATGCCGCAGTATATCTTTTTCCGATTCCAGAAGCTTAGACCAGGTTTTCAAGCCTACAATACCGTCTACGACCAGGCTGTTCTTTTGCTGAAAATCCCGTACGGCGGCATCGGTATCCTTACTGAAATAATCGGAAACTACTACGGTATAGCCCTTCTTTTCCAGGATCTCTTCCAGGAAACGTACATCGGGGCCGGTGGAGCGGTATTTAATGGTTTTCATAAGAATGTCTTTTACAATATAATTTTACTCTATTCCGAAAGCTTTTAAATCTAATTTTATGTGAGGTAGTATTTTGGGTAAAAACCGTTTCATTAATTCATAGTATTCTGACTTTTCTTTAAATAAATAGATTAACTGCCAATAATGAAATGATTTGGCTTGGTATGCAAGGGTTAAATATTCTTTTATGTTGATTTTCATATTATATATAGTATTTGCATCTGTATGAACTAACCATATATTATCTATTATTTTGTTCCCTTCTTTTTTTAAACAGGCTGTTAAACTCCAACATATATCAAAAGGGAAAAAATCATCTTGATTCTCTTCTATATTAGATAACGTGTAATAATACCCTTGTTCTTTACAGAAACCCGAATTAGATATATCTTCTGATTTTGTAATATTTATATATCCACTTAAATACTCGTGTACTACACCCCAGCTATAATTATTATCTAAATATTTTTCTTTTAACCATTTGTCATTTTTAAACTGCCTTGTGTTCTCTACAGTATCTTGTAACTCCCATAAAACTTCTAATTTTGATGTTTGTTCATAAAAATCAATTAAATTTTCAGGTAAAATCAATTCGTTTTTCTCAATTCCTTGAGACGGCAGCGCATATGTTACCGGTGTTTTTATAATTACTCCATGTTCGAAAGCATATCCTACTTCCTCTAACATCTTAACTAAAAAAAAATCATTTACGTTAATCATACTCTAAAACATTTGTAATAATCAAATTATTGAACTTAACAAAAGCAGACATAAATGCATCTTGATTATTATATAAATCAGAAACAATAGACCTCACTTGTACTATGTTTTGATATCCTCCTTCTGGCCTTCCTCTTACCAGCCTATCAAAGAAGCCGGACAAACCTGTCCCATTGTTACCCCCTTCAGCTTTGGCTTTTGAATTTAAGGTTCCTGAGCTTGATCCATTTACTGTAACCTTTTCAATTATAGTTGGAGGGTTTTGTGTAAACCTTTTGTTAATTGCCGGACTTTCTAGTGTATTTGTTTCTGTGTTAAAAGGTCCATATCTCATAGTGATTACAGTTGGTATGTCTTCAAACATACCTGTATTTCCATATGAAACATCAACATTATAATAGATAACCTGACTGTTATCCCAAACAGCTTCTTTAGCATATTGTTCTACTTGATTTTCCATATCTCTTAAGTTAATATCTCGCGTGCCCGGAAAAAGATTCTCTCTTGTACCTGGCCCATGTAGCCTATGATTTAACATATGAGCTCTTACCCACGCTCCACTTCTTCTTAAAGAGACTGGAATATTAATCCATCCCTGTGGATTTTGCGTCGGTGTAGAACCTCTAGTGTTGCCAGGTATTTTAGATAACGGAGCGGCTCTCAACATATATGCTCTTCCTTTACTATCTGTTTCAAAAGAAACTCTGGAAACTGGGAGTTCTATTGTATGTTTTAGAACACCGACTATGACTAAATCTGCAGCTATATTTGTTAAGCTTGTCACTATTAAATTATAGACATTTCTTATTGGCTCATTGCCGCCCCCTGGTGAATATGCGTTATCTACTGCTCTTTTATAAGCACCAATTTTTGTCCCTAATACTCTTTTTTCACTAAATAAGCGTTCGATCGCTCGTGACTTTGCCTCATATTCTGAGTCAGATTCACGGTTATTGTGGATTTCTTGTCTTTTATCGTTTAATAAACTATTCAGAGTTTGTTTTTCACTATAAACATTTATTTCTACCCTTTCTAATGTTCCTTCAATTTTCAAGGTATGTCCGCCATCTGTATTAATAGATTTAGACATTCCCAGGATGCTCTCTACTTCTGAGCTTGTATTTATTCCACTCTGTTCAGTATCTTGTTCTTCTGAATTATTTGATTTTGTTCTGCCTACCTCAGTTCTACTTTCATTTCCGTAATTAATAATATAATCCCAACTATCTTCTCCATCCGTAATTCTTACCGATATAAACACTTGAAATTCTGACTCTACTTCTCTTGCAACCGCTTCTGCATTGGCGCGTGTAATCACCCCATTTTCTGCCTTTTCCCTTTCTTTTTGATGTAAGGCCCTTAGCCCTTCATCGATCAGTCTTCTTTTTTCAGCCTCACTCATTAAAGGTATTTCTAATAAATGTCTGCTGTTATTTTCTTCTCCGTGTTCTACATAAATAGCAACGCTTTCAGTTTCTTCATTTCTAATTTGAATCCTACCGATACCATACCTTCGTTTTACCGTCCTGATTTTATCTTCTACTGCCCCAATTATTGGTTTTGGGTTGGTATTTTCCAATTGGGAGAGTTCGTCTAATGCCCTCATATACTTTTGTTGATCCGAAAGGTTGCTGAGGTCTTCTTCTCTGTTACCATTGGGTGGCAATCCCTCACCTTCACCTGTAACTTCCGGATTCTCACTTTGATTGTTGTTTGCATTTTCATCTTCCCATTCTCCTTCGGGGCTCGATTCACTATCTCCCATAGTTCTGGGGGGTGGGTCGGCCATTACATCTGCCGTAAATTTATCGGGGTCAAATTCAACCGGGGATAGGGTTAATTCCGGCGGTTCTTCACCTCCCACAAGCCAATCTACATCTGCCCCAATACCTAAACTATCACCGATAGGGTATTGTACCTCTCCCAGGGGGAATTCTTCCCTGCCGTCAGGAGCGGGGGACCACCATGGACTATCTAGTTCGTAAAATAAAGCGCCTGATAATTGTAAAAATAACTGAGCTGCTGCTTCAAAATGTCCTTTTAGTCTCGATTCTCCTACTTTTCCTCCTTCGGGAGTGGCTTCTTCTTTATACTCAAAAGTAGGGGTGGCTTCTGCGTACGCTCGTAAACCTGCAGCCGCAGTAACATTAACTCCTGCTTTTACATCATGTCCTATTAAAGTAACTCCCACTCCTGCTTCAGCTTCTAGTCCTAGTACTGCAAAAGCATTGATTCCTAAGGTCCCGGTAATACTAAATTCTTGTAATACCGAAGGATCGGTAGAGTAGGTGCCGGTAAATCCAACATTTTTTAAGACTAAAGGCCCAAAACCTGTATTGACAAACATTCCTACACTTGCAAACAAAAACACTTGTCCTACCAGCGGAATACCATAACCAGCTCGTATTTCTACATCAAATAGGTCAACTTTCTTGCCTCGCTGCTCCATCAACTCTATCTCATCCGGAACAACTATTTCTCCTACAATGGTGACGTGTCCTTCGTTGTCGATTCCTATTTTAGCTGTTCCCTCCAACCAGGGGGTTATGGTTGCTTGTACTTCACCCCAACCTGCTAATACCTGATTGTCTTTCGTTTTTGAAACGGCTGCTCGCTCTTGAGCCGGTACTTCTGCTTCTTGCTCCATGGTTTCTACCCCAAGGGCAGCGTGCATTATTTGACGGGAACGTGCACTATCGGTAACCAGTAGTGTAATGGCTCCTGAAAATTTGTCAGAATTCATCCTTCCGGTACCTTGAATTGTTACCGCCCCATCATCATATTCAACAGTTAAAGATGCATTTATATTCGCGATATCGGCACTTATATTGGCTTGCCCGCTTAGCTTCCCATCGGCCCCTCTTGCTACATTAAACTCTCCCGATGCCAAACCTGCTATATCAACCGTCGAGTTTAATTCAAAACTTAGATTGGAATCCGTGATGCCCAAACTGCCCGTTGCTTCTATGTATCCATCAATATTTGTAGATAAGTTGTTAGCCCTGAATTGTAAACCTCCATTTTCAAACCTGTTTTCCAAACCTTCGGCAACTTCTATTGGACTTAGGCCTAAAAAGCTCATTTCCTCAAGATGATCGTTTATTCCCTGGATAATACCTAATACATTAGGGACTACTCTTTCTCCTGTTCTAATGCTTAAAAATCCGGTAGTGGTTTGTTCTTCTCCAAAGCTATTCAGCACAAGTACAGGATACACCCCTGCATTTTTTAGCGGGTTTAAAAAGTCCATCCCGATAACATTCAGTGTGTTGTTTCTTCGACTATTTGAGAGCTCAAATTTTTGAGGCTCTCCTTCGGCTGGCCTTCTTCTTTTTCGAATCTTGATAGTTCCTTCAAATTGGGTTCCAATCTTAACTTTTATATCAAAATGCTGTCTTCTGGATTCTTCTATGTAAGCCAACCAATCATCGGTTAACTGCAATCTATTAGTAATATCAACTGCCTGTGTTGGTGCTCCTACTGTAGGATTGTTTGGTTCTTCAGATTTTTGAACGGTATTCGAAGTATGAGCGGCTCCTTGCTGCACCGTATGCGTCAACTCATGTGCTAATAAATGTTTTCCTGTATGGGTGTCCGGATTGTATTTACCTTCGTTAAAATAAATGTCATTCCCATTGGTAAATGCTTGGGAACCCAACTCTTTATTCATTTGAACGGCCTTACTGTCGTTATGAATGCTAACCTCACTAAAGTCGGCACCAAAACCTGATTCCATCTCATTTTTGATGCTGTTTGAAAGCGGACTTCCTCCTCCTTTTGAGTGGTTTAAGTCACTTTTTAATGAAGGATTATCATCTCCCCCCGACATTTGTAAGGATTGGCTTTTCTCCTCCTCTTTTTCTTGAATGTCTTTGTCTTCCTTTTCCTGAACATCTTCTTCCGGTTTTAACTGAGTAACCTGACTTATAGAATCTACAATTGGTTTTTGTTGAACTTCTTGTTCATTTGTTTCTTGCCGTTGAATAGAAGGAGAGAAAAGAGGAGCGTTATTCTCTATAAGTGAAAGGCTTTCCGATTGTTGAACCACCTTGTCGGCAGTATAGTCCGCTTCACGTTCGTATTTGTCGTCAGCTTTACCAATATTGAGTTTAGCCTGTACACCAAAAAAATCCTCGTGACCCTTATTGCTGGAGGCCAGATTGGTAGTAGTCCCTGATTTTTTGGCAAAAGCTCGCATAAGAATTATGTGGTTACGGTTATGGGACCTGATAATTCGCAATGAGGATTGGTATTGCCGGCAAACCAAAACTGAAGGTAATACCTGCCATTTTCCAGATCGGACCATGTTTTGGTATCAGGTCCGCCAATGGAAAATCTTTTTGTACCCTGTTCAGAATCGAACCAATTATCCACCTGTTTTACAAGTGTGACGCTTAAGTGGGATATGCTCGCGCAACCGGGAGGATTCCAATTGGAATCTATCATTGCGCGGACAAAACCGCCATTGACATCAAACACCCTGCTTTGTAAAAAGCGGTGTTTTATGCTTATAGTACTGCTAAAACTCGCCTGTACGTTTGGATGGGATCTATTTGTTCCCTGTTGAATGGTATGTGTTAACTCATGGGCCAGTAGATGTTTACCTTCAGTGGAACCGGGATTGTATTTTCCCTTGTTAAAGTAAATATCATTACCATGGGTAAAAGCTTGTGCACCAAGTTGCTCACTCATTTGTTCAGCATTGCTGTCTGTATGGATATTCACATCACTGAAATCGGCACCGAAACCGGCTTCCATTTGCTGCTTTTCCCCGGTATTCATCTTGTTACCCATTCCTTTTTTGTCGGAAAGTTTACTCTCCAGTTCATTGTTATCCGGAACACCCAATTGCATAGTCTTTGATTTAGCCTGGATTTCCTCCTCCTGCTTTTGAAGAGGATTGTTCTCCGTTTCCGCCTTTTTCTGCACCGATTTTTCCTTTTCGCAATCAGCGCATTTTGCCTGCACTTCTTTTTCTTCCTCCTGGTTTTCCTGCTTTTGTACCGGTTCCTCTTCTTTTAATTCCTGTTTTTGCACGGTAGAAATACTCTCTGCAAGGGGCTTTTGTTGTAGTTTTTCTTCTTCTTTGCCTTCCATTTTTTGAATACCAGGCTGCCCGGTTGTTTTACTTACAACCTTGTCTGCAACATTATCGGCCTCCTGTTCGTATTTATCCCCGGGCTGCCCTATATTCAACTTGGCCTGCACACCAAAGAATCCGTTTTTATTTTCATTCCGGAATGCTGTATTTGCATTTTTTTTCTTTTGAAGCTCTCTCATGATATTTAGATTACCATTCCACAAAAATTAATTTCTTTAGCCACGGAATTTTTACGATACTGATATTCCAGGGCAGTTTTTCCAACAGTATATCCTGTGTTTTGCGCTCTACGATTATCGCGGGATTGTCTTTTTCCAGAACCAGTTTACCGGGACGTTGTATAAATTCGCTCCTGATGGTTCGGATCGAGGTGTTTTTAATAGCATCCCATTGTTCGGTTGCGGAAGACAATAGTTCACTGGCCTTTTCTTTGTGTTTGCCGGTAAGGGGAATTTCCCTTGTCATGGGATGGTGCAGCGGAATGCCACACAGAAATTTTTCGAATACCATAAAATTTTCCGTGTCCATCTCCCTTTCGGTAGCGACGTAGTGCAGCAAATGTGCTGCAAGTTCTTTATTGATGAATACATTATCGGGGGTAATGACCCCACAGTCCAGGAAAAAAGGTTTTAAAAACGGGTGCAGGAGTATGAGTCCCGCATTCTCTACAAATGCCTCCTTTCTTTTTTGGAGCAAAAAAGTCTCTTCCGAATCTCCCAAATGACCCTCCTTGTTTAGGGGAGACAATGCATGTATTTCTGTGTTTCGGGAAGGGATTGCATGTATTTCTGTCCGGTCTTTTTTCTCCGGACCGATCTCTTTCTTTTGCAGTACCGAAGAGGTGGACAGGGGATTTTGAACAGGAAGCTCTTTTACTTCGTTTCGGGAGATCCCGGATTTTAAACGGGGAAGTAGCTTTCTTACCTCTTCTTCGGTAAAGTGGGCAGACAGATGTATAAGGCCGTTTTCCAGATTTTTTTCATCTTTTGTCAGGGCAAAGTCTACTACGGAATCCCATAATTTTTCTTTGAGAAGGCCGGTGTACTGGTTCCTCTTTTTTTTGAGGAAATCCAGTAAAGACAAGAATACTTTGTGTTCCGGATGATGACTTTTTTCCCGGGCAGGGGAAATTGTTTTGCCGGTAGTTATCGTGGGTTTGGAGGAATAATTCTCCTCGCAATAGTTTTTGAAAAGCAGGGTCAGAGCTGCTGCGGGAAATTGGCGGAGAAGTCTTTTCACAGCTACCTTGTCTTGCAGGATATCTCTGAAATCTCTTTTAAACCCTTTTTGCCTGCAAACAGTTTCCAGGACGGATAGCCCTGAAAGCGAACTTACCTGGTCGGCGGAGGTCCACCAGGGGGTTTCTCCGGTCTTTACAAAATGAAAAAATGTGTTGTACTGTCGTCTTTCTGGAGAAACCGGTTTTACATTTGAAGGATCACACTCCGCCCCGGCGGGAACGGATAGTTTTTCTGTTTCCTTTTCCAGTTGTTTTTGCAATATGCCTTTCAATGCGCTAAAATTCCCGGTGAGGTCCTCTTCTTTTACATCCAGGTCTAAGTGCAGATTTTCCATTTGCAGTGAAACTGTTTTTCCGCTCGTTTGTACCGTGTCAAAATACGTTTCCAGCAGCGGAAAGATTTCCTTTTTAAGGAATAAGCCCATGTTTTCCCTGAGGTAGTGTGCTGTTTTCAACGAACCGGTCTCTACCTCGAGAAAAACCTTTTGGATGATATGTTTCTGTTTGTTGTGCATCAGAGAATAGCTTCCAGTTGTTTATGGATATAATCTTTGATAAAATCTGCCCGGGTTTCAAAGAGGTATTCTTCCAGGAATTTTTTCAGTTCATTTTCCGAATCAAAGAAAACCTGTCTTTCCAGAAGGGTCCGGAGTATCTCCGTCACAAAGTCCAGAAGCCCGGTAAGCGTTTCCTTATATTTTTCAAGTGCCGGTAAAGGCTGGCAATGCAATATGAGATATAGTAGTTTTACCTGGGCAATGAACACTATGGATAACTGCCGGAAGACAAAGGAATCATCCTGCCACTTCAAAAGGTATTGCGCCGTAGTCCGCATCAATTCGGTGAACATTTTTTCCAGGTCACCATTGAGATTTCCGTTAAGGGAATCGAGATCTTCCAATACGGTTTTGTATACATTTATTGTTGGATCAATGATATTTTTACGGATATCTTCATCCACATCCATCACTTCTGAGATACGTTCGGATTCCTTGCGGATAAGGGCTTCCGTTTCTTCGATACAGCCCTCATTGGAAACCGTTTCGAATGTAATAGTGTGCTCTACGGTACCAGGACAAGCGCCATTATCGGGAGTGACGGTAAGGGATACGGTAACTTTGTTATCCTCGTTTACCGGGAGTTTATAGGTGTGTGTCGGGTTTCTTTCTTCTGAAGGGTTTCCATCTCCGAAATCCCACAGGAACGTCGCTTTATCCAGCCCGTTTCCTTCAGGCAAAAAGGTGATCACAGGGTCGGATACCGGGCTTTCGGGTACGTTAAAATCAAACTCGGGGGTTTTATGGACGGTAAGGGTTACATCGGTGACCTGGTCATTTACGGTAAAACGTATTTCGGTACCGAGCATTTCTTCCGGGAAACTGTCATGATCAATAATAAGCTGATTACCTTCTACGGTCAGGCCTTCGATTTCCGTATCGGGTTTTATGATACCGTCTTCCGGAGATACTTCAAAAAGCAGCGGCTCATCGTCCGTACCAATACAATAGGTGTTTTTTTCCAAACGGAGGAAAACCACTGGCTTGGGCACGATAAAGTTCACCGGAGAGCAATCCGAACAACAGAGGTATGGCAGGGAAAAATCAGCAATGACCGTACCTCCCGGAATGGCAGCTATATTTTTTGTGGCGGCAAGAGTTCTTTCCGCATCGGAAAAGGATCTTTCGGAAATAATTCCCCTTGTATCTGCCGTGAAAATGTCCTTTATGCCAAAATCATTACGGGAGACAGTTCTTTCCGTCCTGGCGAGATATACGAGTACGAATGTTCCGCCTTTCCGGACTCCTGCGTGGTGTTCCAGGCCGGGGTGTTTCTCGGCGAAACCGGATAATTGCAGGCGAAGCAATATTCTCTCCTTCCGGTCTTCGATCTCTTCCAGCAGGAGCTGTAGTTTTTTACCGGAACAACAGATGGAGGCAAGCTGGTTGATAAGCAGGCCGTAAAATGCTCTGAGGTTCTGGGAGAGGTCCGCAGTCTGATACACGCTTTGCATTTGTTTTACGTAAGCGCATAATTGTTCCTGCGTAATGTTATAAGAGGATATAACATCGCTATTGATTCCTTTAAGCCTTTCCGGCATTTTTCGGGACAGCACATGCGTGTAGGCGAGTATCTTTATGGAATCGTCAATAACCAGTTTTTTAACGTCTTCCTTTCCGGCCCAGATCTCCGGGTCCAGGGTCTCGCCGGCTATGCGTTGCGCATCAAATATAATGTCGTTTACAGACCCTGTTTTATTTTTGTCAAAGGCGGCTTTTACAATGTTTCCCAGGGCGTTATCTTGCAGGGTAAGATTGTCTTCCACAACTTTTCTTTCCGTTATGGCAGTGTATTCTTTTGTTTCTGCGACCCTGGTAGCGTAAGCTCGCGAGGCAAGCGTATAATCAGAGGAAGCGGCCAGTTTCTGTGCCGGGGTTTTTACATTGCTCCCGGGTTCCGCTATACTGAACCCGGAAAAGAAAGCGGCTACTTCGGCCAGAACGCATTCCTGTTCGGCGGTCCAGGCGTTCAGGAGTATCCGGAGGTCTTCGAACTCACATTCGTAGTCGTCCATGTTTATATCCTGTTCGTTCAGCCCGATGGAGACGGCCTTCACATCAAAAGCAAGACTGTTCGCTGTTTTTATGGCTTCTATCTGTTCGAGCGCATCGGCGTAGTTCTTACCCTGGTGACCTTCTATCCTGTAAAAATCATAAGTATCCGGGCCATACAGGAGCGGTTGCTGTACCTGGGGGATGTTTTCCAGGTTTGTGGTGTGATAGCTGAGGTTGTTTTTCTGCTTGTATACGGAAGTTTTGAAGGCGTTCCAGCTTTTCAGTAATTCTTCTTCGACCTGGTAGTAAAAGGGAATGGCCCTGGCACCAAGGGGGGCAATGGCGAGAGAAGGGGTAATTTTCACCTCGCCATTCGGAATGACGAAAGCATTGAGTATGTTTTTAACCCTTTCTATCAGAAGTACGAATTTTTTTCCGTAATCCTTGTCATTGAGGATGGGCGATTTGTAAAACCGGTGACGATAGGCTTTATAAGCTTCCCCGTCCGTTACTTTTCCCAGCATAAGATGTTTGGGAAAGGCCCCGATATTCGGGCAGCATTCGGTGGTCAGGCGGATGAACAGTTCTTTCAATTCGGTATAGGTGTCGATGAGGTCGTTGAGCAGATCGTAGTGATACTGGAACCATACGGGGGTGCTCAATACATTGAATCCGAACCGGCTGTTTATCCGGTTCTGGATAATGGCATTGTCCTTGTCGAGCTCAAAGTGCAGTAGAATAGCTTCAAACCCTTTTTTGAGATGATTTATCACACTGTTGTCAAATATGGCATTGTGGTAACTTGTTTTCAGGGTTTTGTACGTGCCGGTGTTCATATTGGTCAGGATCACCCTTCTCTGT
This sequence comes from Sinomicrobium endophyticum, assembly GCF_052983315.1. Taxonomy (NCBI): domain Bacteria; kingdom Pseudomonadati; phylum Bacteroidota; class Flavobacteriia; order Flavobacteriales; family Flavobacteriaceae; genus Sinomicrobium; species Sinomicrobium endophyticum. Next base: position 101,656 of record NZ_JBRKIS010000046.1, on the reverse strand, counting down.
GCTACGTCCCTGAGGTTCTCGTATACCTCTTTAAGGTAGAATTTTTGGTATAGTGCGTCCCGGTTAATGATATGGTCCGCATCGTCCTGTGACACGAGCAGTACACGGAGCCGGGCCACCTGTTCGGTCCCCTGGTTATCACAATCGATACCTGAGCAGAGGTCCGGATCCTTCGGGTAACTTTCCAGGTAGAGTAGAACCACTTTGTTTTCCAGGTCCGGAAAATCTCCCAACAGGGTTTCGTCCGTTACTTTATCTTCCGCAACGAGTTCCGTCAATTCGATCTGTTTATCATCACCGTCCAGGAAATGGGGGTAAAAGACCTTGTCGTCGATAAATGTTTTGAACGCGGTATACCTGATCTCCGGAATGCGGATATCTTTCGCGGGGGACTCCGGGATATCTTTCCGCAACTTCAGGAGATCACCGTCTGTGGTGATCCCTGTTCCCTGCGTAATGATTATACTCTTGTCCGCAGGGTTAAAATGCACTTTAAAGCCACAGACAATCCCCACACCGCTGAGGGATATCCTGGACAGTCTTACCTGGTCTTCAAAGTAATCGATGGATTCGTTGAGCTGGGTATGGGTGAGCACCTGGTCCTTTTTATAGGAGTGGTACCGGGTAGTTATAGTATTCAGTTTAGTTTCCATGGCGGTATGTTTTATAGTGTTCCTATGTTGGTTCTTCCGAGTATGAGTTTTCCTTCCAGGTGTTCTTCTTCGTCATCACAATCGTACAGTCTTCCTGTGGGGTAGATGGTATTGAGTTGTGACAAGGCGTTAATAAACGCTTCCTGTGTGTCTTTATCCTGGGCGGTTCCCAGGAATGTTCTGGCCTCCAAAAATGCCTTGTATGTCTTTTCAAATTGCAGCAGGTCGTTTTCTTCATCGGGAACTTCTCCCTTGCGGTGGCCCACCCAGCATATTTTGGCGAGGATATGCGCGGGGAGTTCCTGGCGAATGAGATTTTCGAGATATTCCCTGAAATTGGGTTCCGAAAACCGAAGGGTATAACCCGGGAGCACGATGCTCACCCGGTAGGAATACGGGTCTATGGTATGGCATTCTTCACAGTCATCGGTACAAATCGGCAGGAAACCCGCATCGGCAGTGTTTTTGGTCACATCCGGAAGAAGCAGTACATGCTCCACGAGGAACATCCCTTCTTCGGTAAAAGTGAATTTCATGAAGTCTATAAGGTCTGTGATGGCAGCCCGGATTTCTTCCTGCGTATTGTAATATTTGAATTGCTTGGCAATGATCCTGTCCGGGTGGGAAGGGCTTTCGAATTCTGGGTTGATAATGTGAAAAGAAAACTTGCCACTGGCCGACTTGTGTACTTCCACATTATCTATGACGATTTCGGTAACCGGTTTTTCAAAGGCCGTTTCCACGTATTTTTTCCGGGTTTCTATGATCTGCCGGACGGCAAAATAGAGTTCTTCCACGGCCAGTTTCACAGTATGGTATGTTTCGGTGGAAGACAGGACAATGTGATTGCTTTCATTCCGTATCCTCCACCTGTAGACCGTATCTCCGCCACTATTGACAAGGCTGTAGACCTGTACGAAGGAACGCGACAGGTTCCGGCGGAAATAGTTTTTGATCCCCGCCAGTCTCGCAATTCTTTTTTGCGCACCCGAAACGTTATCCGTATTCCATAGCAGGGCATCGGGTTGCCGATAGTAGTTAAAAGCACTTCCTCTTTCCCTGCTTACCGTAGCATATTCTTTTAGGAAAGCCTGTTTATTGGCCAGAACGATTTCATCGGATGCACTGCCATACAGGGCTTTCATCAGGAAGGCATAATTGCCGAAACGCTCTGCAAAACGGGCAATAAGGTGGTCCAGTAACTTGTTTCTCCGCTCTACGGAATCGTCTAATGTCGCAAAAAGGGTGTCCGTGAGTTTATCATTATCATTCATATCGTAGCCATTACCGGCAATGAGGTCGATATCCCGGATATCTTTTACGGCCTGTGAAAAATAAGTCCGGGTGAGCTCTCCGTCTTTGGACAGTAATTCCTTCACATTTTCCAGGTGTTTGAAATAGCCGGCGAGCACCTGGTCAAAGAACAGGAGATAGCCTTTCAGCTGTTTTGCCCATGCTTTTCTGGATGCTCCTGCCGTAGACGGCAAACCGTTTATTCCTATACCATAAGTATCCGGAAAATCATTCTGAATGGTGGTATAGGCTCCTGTTTCGGTATATGTTCCCTTTGGTAATTTAAGTTCCCTGTTCAGCCTGGCCTTTTCCCGGTCTTCGGATTCCTGTGCTTCCAGCTGTTTTTTATACGCTTCTACCTTTTTTAGATTGATATTTACGGGAAGTATGCCCTTGGTGTAGCTGAAAGTGCTTTTGGAACAAAGTCGGGGCTTGTGGTCCTTATCCACACAGATGATCCAGTTTTCACCATCGTCCGGGGCGTCGCAGTTGTTCAGGGAAATTTCTTTGACTTCACGAACTCCTGTAATGTCCATAATAATATTTATGATGTCCGACAGGCGTACTTCCCGGCGGAGTTCTGTTTTCCGGAGTTCTTCGGGGTCTATGAAGCCGTTTTCCAACAGGGGGCCTTCGAATATTTCGTGGGAAACATATCCCTTGTCCAGCATTTCCCGGAGGGAATAGAAGGTGAGCGGGGGGGAGAAATACTTTTCTATAGCCCGCAGTACCTGTGCATGTACAAATTCTTCGTCGGCATCCGGATCTACATCGATTATGGCGCAGACCGATATCGGATGGGATTTCACCTGCTCGATTTTTACAAGATCTTCACATAAATTTCTGTTTTCGTGGTATTTTCGGAAAATAATTTCCTTTATCGTCTGTTTTTTTGCTTTCTGTTTTGCCTTGTCCATATCGCCGAAGTCTTCGAAATCTACCAGGAGGGTATACAACCCTTTCAGGAGAAAGTCCTTTTTAAATTCCGGAGGTGTTGCGGCAAAATCATTTTTGCTATAAGAGAGCAATTGCTGCTTGCAATCGACATATACTTTTTTGGAATAGGTTTGCATCCAACAGTTTTTCACACCGGGGATATCGATAAAAAGCTTTCTGTAATCCGGAGCGGTCACAGGTTTACACGGAAGGATCTCTGTGGCCTTGAAGAATTGTTTTTCCAATCCTTCCTGGTCTTTTCCGGTCAGGATGTCGGCTATAGGCATATTTATACGCTGCCCGAGGTCCGTTATGGCGTAGCAGAGCATTTCCAGGATGGTAATACCGGGATCGTGCAGATTGTAATCGGTCCACAGCCGGCTGCCGAGTTGTTCGATGTGTTCCAGGCCCTTTTTACGGAGAAAATCAAAATCGAGATCGTCTGCCGTAGCTATATTTTTCGGAATGCTGATATGTGTATCTAGGGTTGACATGTTTCCTGTTTTTCGATAATGGTGTTAGCGCATGTTTTAATGTCGTCGGTATTTATTGTGTGTGTCCTGGCAGAGACCAGGATAGCGGCGGGGCCGGATGGAGAGACAATGTTTTTTTGTATTTCCCCGTCCTTGAATAGCCTTACGTCCTGTAAATAGTCCACATAGTCCAGTTTTTCCATATAGTGGACCAACACGCTTTGGCGCAGGGAGAGTCCGAATTCAATGCCTTCACTGCGGTCGAATGCCCAGGGCGACAGCAAGCGGGTGATATCTTTATTCAGTTGTTTTTTATAAAAGTTTTCGTCCCGCCCGGGGTGAAATTTTACTTTCAGGTCCACTTTTACCTGTTCGTATAAGGGATTTATGACCCTGGCCCGGATATGCATGGAATTGTACAGGTTTATATAATTCTCCATTTCATTCAAAAAGGTAGTGCTCACCCTGGGCTGGTAAATATCAAAGACGTTTTTGTTGACGACGTCCGGGATGGTTACCAGGGTGACGTGACCAGGAGACTGGTAATACATCTGGTCTTTTTTACTGCAATACCGGGTGTGGTTGAGACATTTTATCTTGTATATTCCCGGGAATTGCTGTAACAGCATATGCTCGTAATCCCACGAGGCCTGTGCGCGATTTTTATGCCGTAGCCTTTCGCTTGTCCTTCGGTAATAATCCCGGTCGTTTTCCGGTGGAATTCCCTTGAATGAAGTATATGGCTGGGCGGCGGATTTGATACTGCTGATGCGTTCCGTAAGTTTGGATATGCTACCGGCCTCAAGGCCGTTGTTCAGGTGAGAGAGTTCATTGCCGCGGTTCTCAAAAACCGCTTTGACAGCCTGCGAATGAATACCAATAACCTTGCAAACGACATCAAACTCTTTGTAAGAGCGTGCCCGGAGCCAGAAAAATCCTTCGGGCAGCCTGGTATTGCTGTCGGTAGCTTCTTTCGGAATGGAAAACCGGACAATGCCCGACCTGAGCAAATTGTCGGTTTCATTTTTGATGATATGGGTTTCATCCATGGATAACCACTGGTCATTTCCAAGGACAGACCATTCTATTTTCTGTTTGCCGAGGAATGATTCCTTTTCGGGGTTTTCACTTCCTTCCAGAACCTGGAACAGGAGGGAAAGCTGCTGCCCGGGCTCGAGATTCTCCATACCTATGTAAAGCTCACCAGCCCGGTTGCAATAGGTGGGCATCAGGGTTTCTTTTTCCCGGGCTTCGCATTGCCCGAAAGGATGAATGTGAAAAAGGGTGATATCCCCGTTCCCCGCACTGGCGGTGTAATTCATGGATATGCTGTCGGCAAAAGGGGTATAGGGCTCGTTCGGTACGAGTACATTATCGTCTTCGCTGGCCAGTGCAATGGCATATATACGGGGGAACATTTCGTGGAGAAAGGAATTCTCCATCGATAAACGCAGAGGACCGTTTTTACCGGGAGTGTATGGAGGAGAGGGGTTCGTGACAGTAAAACCGGTTTCGAACTCTCCTGCTTCTCCCTGGAAAAGAGTGATCTTGTGGCCATCGGCAATATTGGCTTCCTGCCATTCTTCCTTGTCGGATATGGTAACCGACGCCTTGAAATGATCATTGTCCTTTACAATAAGGTTGTCTTCTTTGATCGAATTATAAGCAAAGGCTTTATTGGTCTTATGGTTGCTATCCGCTGTGATCTCCAGGGCGTGGTAAAGTCCTTCGAGATAGTTGAACTGGCTGGATTGGTATTTGTTTTCCGGTCTGTAGGCGTAATAGAGCTCACGGAAATCATCGGGAGTGTTTTTCCAGGGGATATTCACGTCAATCCCCGTCCAGTTCTTCCTAAAAGCCTCCGGATAGTTTAGAGTGAATGCCGATCCTTTAACCGGGCGTGTAGTGAAAGGATAGAAGGGTTTTTCAGGATTCAGCGCCCCGTGGTCATTTTCGATCCTGAGTTTCCGGATACCGTTGACTTCAACACCAATAGATATTCCGGTGATGTTTTTTCCGGCCAGTTTCTGATATATGCCATAACCGTTTGTCGTCCCTGTCCTGCACAAGGCTTTCACAATAGGGAGCGTTGTCCGGAAATTTTCGAGCAGTATTTTTTGATCATAGGCCGTAATTGCCGGGATATCCTTATCCAAAGTAACCGCAATGACCAGGTTTTTCCCCGAAGTTCCCGAAGTACTGTCACCGGGCCGGAACGGTCCTAACCATTCTTTTTCCCCGCTGAAGTACAAGTCTATTCCCGTATTCAACTCATCTCCCGAAACCGGGGGAAGGGATTCCGGGAAGGTGATTTCCATACGCACCGTCCTTTCTCCTTCGGCAAGTTCCAGGGCAGGAGAAGCAAGGGCAAATCCCAGGGTGGCATCCTGTAGTTCGGGGAGTCCGGCAGAAACGGCTTCTTCACCTTTGTAACTGTGGCCAAAAGGATACCATTGCGCTTTTCCTTCGGGGAAATCAGCGCCTTGCCCGTCGTAAGAATCAGCTTTTTCACTGCATTTAATCGTATTGTTATCCCGGTACACATTTTTGAGCCGGGCTATCGCTGCCCTGTTGGCAATGAGTTCTTCTGTCGTGGTATAAATGCGCTTTTTCCCGGTATTGTCCTTTCCGCCGTCGAGTTCCGTGGCTTCGGGGATCTTTTCTTCGGAGATGTTTTTGGCAAGTTCAAAGAGCACATAGACTTTGTCGGGAGTGGGAGGGAGTTTGTCGATTTTCAATACTTCCCCGTAGTAAAAATCGAGGTGTCTTTTGGTTAGTTTGTTAAAACGTTTTTTGCTAAGTTCCAGCAGTTTAAGAAAACATACAAAAAGTGTCAGGTGCGGTGTAAGGGTATGTTCGTTTTCAAACGCGTGAAGTCCCTTGATAATCTCTTCTTTTGCCTTGCTGAATTTTGCAGGCATGGCAGTGTCCACTTCTTCCTGGTCCGTACCAAAATAGGCAAAGAAATGCTGCCAGTTTCCCGAAACCTTATTATCAGAACCGAAGTAGTTGACGTGTTCGGCGAATTTAGAAGCAAACAGCATCCAGTCGGCTATATCCAGGTCCTGCAACCTGAAGTAATCCGGCCGGAGCGCATCGGTATATCGCTGTTCCTGCCCGGTGCCGTCGCGCTTCAGTATGTCCAGTATATCGTTGCAGTCTGCCATTTTCTAAGTTTTGAGATGGTTATTATCTGTTTACCATATGTTTTACCTGTCTGTTCCTTCGCCTTTATAGAAGGGAAAAACAAGGTTCTTCCGGGAATTCGTAGCCCGGACCTTGTAGTCCAGCAGTATGAGTAGTTCCCCTTTTTGGTCATCGCCCTGTGTAATGTCTGTTTTTTCTACGTCTATCCTGGGTTCGTAATAGAGGATAGCATTGTTTATGAGTTCGGTTACATAGGTTTTCAAAGTCCTGTTCAGGGGATTGAACAACAAATCTTCCAGGTTACAACCGTATTTGGGCTGCATAATGCGTTCTCCGAGTTTGGTGGAGAGTAATATCTCCAGGCTTTTCCGGATATCTTCCTCATTTGAGGTCATAGTAACGGATTTACCTGCCTTGTTAAACTGCGGAGGAAAACTCCACCCGGTACCGAGAAATGAATCTTTATGGTTCATTTTTTTATAATTTTATTGGTTGTGGAGAGGAATACGCTCATGGATTGTCACCCCTCTGTGTCTCTCCTCAAGGGGAGAAGATCTCTTTTCAACTCACGGAGTGAGATTTATGTTTCGTTCCGAGAACAATAGGGAAGTACCTTATCCGATTAATACGGTGGGTTCTCCCAGGATTATGGTGCCCCCGTGCGCTGTGGTATCACCCAGTCTAGCTGCAGGCATCCCACCGATAAATACGGTAGCGGAACCAGCTACAATGCTGTCCGGCGGACCGGTACATGTGGCCATATCGCCAACCCTTGCCGCCGGTAACCCGCCGATAAGAACGGTAGGTTCTCCCGGGGGGAGGATGGGTCCTCCTACGTGGGGCACGCCGCCGGGATTTACCATCGGGCAGACGTGCATATCAGTTATTCTTGCTGCGGGTTGTCCCATTTTTTTAAGTTTTTATAGTTATTAGTTTTATCCGGTTTGAGACACATGGTCTTTTCCCGTCCGAGACGCACGGCCGTGCGTCTTTACGGGGATTTTAATTGATCTGTACGATCCCGCCTTTCAGTACGGCCAGGGCGCTGGATGACATTTCCACCCCGGCACTGCCTTCGGCCTTGTACTGTGCATTGGCCTTTACATTGACATTAGTGCCTTCGATGTTAACATCTCCTGTGGCTTTCAACAGGATATCACCGGGGCTTTCCATACTTATTCCGCTGCTGTCCATGGTAATGACATTGCTGTTCTCATCTTCCATTCGAATAACCCCGGCGTCCTCGTCGAGGGTAATGGATTTACCGCCGGGGGTTTCTATACGGACAGATTTTTTATCGTCGTCAAACAGCACTTTCATCTCGCTCCGGGTAACAAAGCCCTTTTCGTGATTGTCGTCGCTTGCGGTAATAGGAGCGGGTTTGGCGCTGCTGTGCAGCATACCGAGCACAACGGCATCATTAGGGTCTTCGTTGATAAAACCCGTGATGACTTCATCCCCGATCTCCGGCCGAAAGAAAGCGCCCCGGTTTTCCCCGGCATCGAGGGAGGCCATCCGGCACCAGATGCCTTGTTCTTTATTATTTACAATAGGGAATTTTACCAGTATCCGGTCCTCACCGTCGGGATCGTCCTGTAATTGGGAAACTATACCTACCTGCAATCCGCGGATGGCTGGCAAAAGACCGGAAGCGGAGGGGGAGTGGATATCGTAGGTTTCCGAAAACCACTGCGGATTTAGCCCGAACTGGGCATCTACGGTCCAGTTCCCTTCGCTGATATGGTGGTGTACCCCGGTAACATAGGCTTTGCCGTTAAACCGATCGCCCACACCTTCCAGTTTCAGGATGGAGCCTGGTTTTACCGAGGGAATCCCCTGGAATTTCACCCTGCCGCGGACCCGGGCAAGTTGCTGAAAAAGTGACCTGGCATTGGCCCAGTCCTGCAGTTCCACATCCGAAACACTCCCGCCGTGGCGCAATTCCATGTTTTCCAGATCGATAACCTGTGACAGGTCGTCCGGGGAGAGGTTCCCATTGAGGTTTACGTTCGGGTTGTCGGCCTCGATTTCCAGTAATTCCTGGTCGGCAGGGTTCCAGCCATAGGAGGAAATCTTATGAAACTGGTTCCGGGCGTCAATCTCGGCATCGAAATCGAGCATGGTGGTCCCGAAAGTAACGGTTTCCACTTCCTCCGTATCCAGGTCGGGTTTTTTCACCACGAGTTTCCCGTCATCGGCAAAGCACAGTTTTCCGTTGGCCTGCGCCCGGGAAACGACAAAATCCCAATCCGAAGCATTGTACTGTACCAGTTCCCTGTGTGTGTACTTGGTCGTTTCCACTTCATTTTCGAGGGCATAGGAGCCTATGATTTCTTCGAAAATATCACTGTCTTTCGCATCGTAGAAATATCTGCTCTTCCGGCCCACGGTTAATTTAACGGCTTCGTCCCGGCATTCAATGACCAAAAGGGAGGTATTGCTTCGTATTTTGATATTGTGCTTAATGATCATCCCTTTGAATATTGTGGCTTCGTCCGAATGATACCCGGCCGTGATCTCTATTTTTTTACCGGGAACCAGCAATTCCTCATTACTGAGTTTAAAATCTCTTTCGGATGGTTCTCCGTCGATCAAAACCAGTTGGGCGGTGGGAATACGGTTGACTTCCTTTGCAATGGCAATGCTCTTCACCTGGTATTCCCCGGAGAGTTCTTCGCCCTCAATGAGTACCTTGTGGGTTACGAGATCGGCACTGCGGCCGGTTTGTATGACGTCACTGTTGTTCATATCCCTGATTTTTGCAAAGGCGGGAAAAACAATTCCTGCCCGGTTTTCAACTTTCTGAAATTATCCAGTTTGTTTACCCTGGCTACCTCCAGGTAGTACCTGGAGTCACCATAGATCCGGTAAGTCATCAACGGCAGAGTGTCTCCATCCCTGACCACGCGATAATGGGTCAGGTCCGGCGACTGGTTGTTTTCTTTAGCAGTCCTCAGGTTATCTTCTACAAATCCCTTGAACTTTCCTCTGGCCACGGCCCTGATCGGCGTACCGTCGGGTTTAAAGAGTTTGAACTCGATGTCCATTTCGGTCATGGCCCCTTTAAAGAGCAGGCTTCCCCAGGCGATCATCAGGTAATTGGGCTTGTGCTCTTCACCATCATAATCGAGGACCACTTTTTTAAAGGCTTCCAGGTCGTCGATAATACCATCATCGGTATTTTCATGACCTGCGATAATTCCTGTTCGGTCAAACACAAATTCGAGTTCCAGTTCTTCCGGCAGTTTCTTGTTGAATTTCGGCGCGGCCGCACTGGTGCCCGAAGCCTGGTCTTCGTTCTGTTCGGTCTTGTAGTGATAGGTATATTTCTCCGGGTTCAGCAGGGTGGTAAATTCACCATCGCCAACTTTATTGTTGAATTCCGGGTCGCTATACGCCACCACTTTCAGTTTTTCGAGTTCACCTGTGCTCATCTTGCCTTGTTTTACCGTTCTTTTTGCCTTTGCAAGGTTTCCATGACATACTCCACGCACTCTGCCGTCATATCCTTTTTATTCTCTTTGGACGTACCGGCAGGAGAGGAGTTCTTCTTGCTCTCATCCACATGGATCTTAATGTGGAGTTCTTTGATCTCAATCGCCATTGCTGATGGTTTTAAAGTAATTATAACACAGTTCTACGGACTCTACCACCAGTTTGCTCTCTTCCGCATTGAAGTCCTCTACGGCCCATTTTACGGGATAGGCATGTACCACATTCCACGTAAGCAGCGGTTGTTGTTCTTCATTGAGGAGTTTTACGGTGAGGTCCACGGGCTTAAACTCGAAGTTCTCTATGGCATCCCTGCACCAGTCGATCACTTTGGAACTGACCAGCATTCCCCGTTTTAAGACCAGGTTGGGGTACTTGGTCTTTACCGGGAATTTGTGTTTGAAACGGTTTTCCCCGCCTTCGGCGATCTCTTCGGTTTCGATATCTACCGAAAGGCCGGAAACGGATTGGAACCTGTGGTCTTCTTCCTTGGAATCGATACCCGTAAACTCCACCAGGAAATGAAAGCCTACCGGCGGATAGTACGTATCCATGATCTATTCGTTTTGGATGGTTAAACCTTCGTGGACCACTTCCATAGATTCTATGGCAACCTCATTACCGTCGCCTTTCAGGTCTGTAGACTGTACTTTGGTGGGCCAGGCATTTTTTACTTTCCAGGTCACCACGGGTTCGTGCTCTTCATTCAGCAGCTTAATGGTAATGTCCCGGCGTTCTATGGTGTTTAGTTTTACGGTGTTCCACCATTCGTAATACTCATTATCACTTTTGAATGAACCTCTTTTGAGGGTGATATTGGAGAATTTCTGCATTCCGGGCATTTTGATCTTGCTGTATTCCGGACTGGCACCGTGGCGGTATTCGATGACTTCCGTCTCCACGTCGAGCCCGGAGACTTCGGTAAATCCTATTTGCGTTCCTCCCCAGTCTACTGAGAAATGGAACTTCGGTAATGGATAGCTCATAATATTGTTGTTTTAAAGTTTTTGTTTAGTTGAACTAAGGGACAGACTAAGATTCCTGCATCTTGTGGGAGAATTTCAGGATAATGAATTCCGCAGGGCGCACTACGGCCATGCCTATTTCAATATTCATACGCCCTTCCAGGATATCTTGTGCGGTCATGGTCTGGCCCAGGCCTACGCGTACGTAGAATGCCTGTTCCGGTTTGGCCCCGGCCAGTGCCCCGGCACGCCATTGCAGGGTGAGGAAGTTCTCTATCATAGCCCTTACCTTTACCCAGGTATTGGCATCGTTGGGTTCAAAGACAAATTGTTCCGTGGCTTTCTTGGTAGACTCTTCCACCATATTAAAGAAGCGCCTTACCGGAACATAGCGCCATTCGTTGTCGTTTCCTGCCATGGTACGCGCACCCCAGACGAGGGTTCCTTTTCCGATAAATGCACGGATGGCGTTGACAGACTTTCCGGTAGTGTGTACATTCAGGGAAGCCTGTTCCTCGTGAGAAATGGTCACAGTGGGACGGATAACATAGTTCAGTCCGGTGTTTGCCGGGGCTTTCCATACGCCACGGTCACTGTCCACGCGGGCATAAATACCGGCCATGGTTGCACTGGGAGGCAATGCCACCCTGTGATTGTTTATTTCGGACAGAATGGTGTTGTAAGTGGCATTATCCAGGGGTTCGATATCGCTCAGCAGACGGCCGTTCAGTTTTCCGTTATTTACATCTATCGGTTCGGCGGTATTTACCGCGGCGATTATATTCCCCAGATTAGTCCCGATATCTGAAAAAAGATCCGTTGTCACAGATACTGATGTTTCGGTACTGAGATCATACGCCAGTAATTTTTGCAGTTCTTCCAGGAAATTCAGGGTGTTGATGTGAAGTATGTTTTCCACCTTGGTACTGGTATCTGCCTGGTTGAGTTTGACCTGCAGGTCTTCGAGACTTTTGGTGACAGCTATTATGTTGTCGGGACCTTCAAAATCCGTATTAAAAACCTCCAGCGCATCCGAGATCGCTGTTTGTACGGCACTGTTTTCTTCCGAGGATGCTATTGCCGCATTGGCCTCCTTATTCACTTGTTCTTTGATGTCTATGACATTATTTAAAGTGGTAAGCATAGATGCTACAAGGGCAGAAAAATCATTGACCTTTACGGAATTGGTGGCAAAAGTACCGTCAATATCAAATCCGTCGATATCGTCGTGCATAAAGAACAGGACTTCCCGTATTTTTCCCGTAACATTTGCCCCGCTAAGGTCCCGTAGAGCCTCAATCTGTACCGGTAGCGCCGTCGGAGCGCTGATGGCATCCAGGTTTTCCTGTACGGTTGCAATGGCATTGGGATTGTAAGAGAGGTGTTCTATCACGATATCATCTCCGCTGTACTGGTAATTCAGGATGGTACGGATAAACGGAAAATAAGTAGCTCCGTATTTCAGGTAATCCTTGTTCAGGTTGATACCGTTCCTCAGGGCATCAATAGGGTCCAGGTCTTCGGAACCATCATTATATGTGGTGTCCGAATAGGTGTCGATGATAGTAAACCTGTCCTGGAGGTCCTTGCACTGCATCAGGGCGTTGTTGTAGAGGGAGTAGAACTCGGTGTCATCGCCCAGGTTTGTGGCATCGGGAAAAACGATCAGTGTAGGTTCATCTTCTTTGCGCACCACACCCAGTCCGTCGTTCAATTCGTTAAAGTCAATCTCGGGAGGGGTTTCGGAATCCGTCCAGTCTTCATAAGTGCCTGTGGAGACGATATAACAGGGTCCTCCGCCGTTGGCAAAGTACATCTGTAACGAATAATACATAAGATATGGGGATTTAACCCCGGGTTCCGGCACATTGACGGACCGGTTTTCCGAGCCGTCCACCAGGGTATCTTTTAATTTCACGGTAATCCCTCTCTCGTTTTGAGCCGAACCGAAGTATGTGGTATACTCCAGCAGGGAAGCTATCCTTTTGGGTTTAAGGATCAGGTCGTCCGTCTCAACCGAAGGTTTTGACTTTGCAAATTCCGTATAGCCTATAAAGGCCGGAATGGCGGTTTCTACTTGTGCAATAGACGGCGGAAATTTGGAGATCTCCTCTATATACACGCCTGGTGTTTTGTACGTTGTTGCCATAATGTTGGTTTTTAAATGAATATTTCCGAATAGGTTTTGTTTGCTACGGTCTTAATGGAATACACGGAAGGATTGGGATACCTGTATGTGCCTGCCCCGGGAGGGGGAGCGGCAAAGTCGGTATCCGGGTCTATTTCTATAAATCCGTTTTTAGTCAGCGGTTTTTCCGCCTGGGTCTCTGCCTCGAAGCCTGTGGAAGGCTTCAGGTATTTCCAGAATGTCTTCCGGTTGTCAAAATGTATTTTGAATCGGGGAACCATTGCAGGTAAATCGCCCATGTTTTCCAGTATGTTATCATCGGCAGAATCACCCTGCATATGAAGTTTTATACAGCCGGTTAACCCGATCTTTTCGTAGTCTTTCAATTCTTTGAGAATGTTCAGGGTACCTTCTCCGGTTAATGTATGATCGTCATTAATCGATGTATTATCCTCAAACCGGGGTAGGTAAGCGAAGTTCATTCCTTCCGTACCGGGTTTGACATTGCTCAGATAGAGCAGCTTGTCATTTTCTACGGTATAATCGGTGTAATTGCCAAAATAAGGGTCCTTTATTTTTATGAGAAAAGTCAAAGCGCTTGCAGTTGCTATGGGGATAAAGGAATGCTGGGGGTTATCGGGAGATATTTTAATACCGATAGCAAGATGGTCTTTTTGCTTGTGAAAGACCATATTATGGCCGGATAAAAACCGGCTGGTCTCATAACCGGGGACAATCTCCAGGTAAGAGCGGTAGTCATAGTCCTTTAGCCGGATGGTTTTGTCCTTATCGGTCATCCCGTTAAATTCGTCCATCCCGTCATTGAGGTAATAATTGTGATAGACAAACACGCGGAACAGGGGTTTATATTGAATTTGAAAAGACATCTCAGTTTTTGTTTAAGGTTCCGTTTATTTCAGTGATAAGGCCTTTTTCGCTTACTACGCTGTCCCTTTCTATCTGTATAATACTGAGTTTGTACAGGGCTGAGGGAAGTTGCCTTCCGCCGAGGGTACCCCATATAAAATTGAGTTCTTCGAAAGTGGGGGTATAGAGTTCTATGGTAAATTTGAAATTTTGAATGTCTGCCATGGAAATACTGTCACGGTCGTATATGGTATTGGCCTGGGTAAAGGCTTTTTTTCCCTGGAAGAATTCTATTATTTTGGATACGTCTTTTAAGGATTTGTTATACGTATTCCTGTTGGCGCTGAAAAGAAGGAACAGGTTAAGGTAAATGACCGGGTTTTTACAGATCATCTTGTCTGCCGTATATGTATTGTTGGGAAAGTTTTTTAAAGTGGCCTCTTCATGAAAATTAATAAGAGTAAGGGCCACCTTGTCTGCCAGGTTATCGGCATTTTCGCTCTGGGAATCCAGTATGGCGATATTTTCGAGTATTACGGACTTATCCAGGCCGGAATCTTCCAGGTATTGGTTGACTTGTTCGGTAATTATTTGCGCGATTTCAAAAAGCATTTTGCGGGATAGTTTTAATTGATATTCAAAAGTATCCCGATACCATAAGGAGTACAAGGGTATTTTTCCCGGAATCAAAGGGGGATTTTTCCCCTTTTCGCAAAAGAGGCTTTATTCTTCATGCTTTTCTCCATACTTTTAACTAAACCATTTAAAAAAACATATATTATGAAAACTACCTTATGTAAACAGGCTGTACGATTGCTGGCCTTATCTCTTTTAATCGTCCTGGGATCGTGCCAGCCTCCGAAAGTAGAAAAACCTGAAAAGACCATTGACAGGGACCGGGCGGCGAAACTTAGCAGCAGGTTTGTAGAAGAACTTACGGAACTTATGGAGGGAGCAAAAGATACAGCCAGGCTCAACAGGATGCAAAAGGCCGGTTTTATCCCCGTGGCAAAAGCGGATTTCGAACTGACCAGCCATACCTATTATACGGTAGAGGAACTGGAACACTATTTTGCCTGGGTAAAGCAGGAAGCCAAAGAAAAAGGATATGAGCTGGAAGGATACCGGTTCTATTTCGGTATTTACCCCGATGATGAGGAACTGGGAGAAAAACGGAATTTTATGACCATGTTCATCTCCCCGGCCGGAAGAAAAGCGAAACGGCAGGAAGGGGCTGTGGTGAATGTGCCGTTTATGTATTATAACGCGGCTGAGAATATTGAGGAAATTGATCCTTATAATTATGGGGGGAATGGAAATCCTCCTAAGGCATCATACTAGACAAATTGTTTATAATTTGTTTTAGCAGTCACCTCGAGCGGAGTTGAGGGGATTACTTTAATCCGGTTATTTCAATACTCCGCTCGAAATGACATCTTTAATGCTAATACAAGTTAGACTTGGAAACACTAGCCTCTTATATTAAATATATAGCATTATTATCTGCCATAACAGTAACATTAGCTTATCCGAAATATGCAAGAGGAAAAGCAAAGTATTTTATATATTCCATATGGCTAATTGCTATTACTGAGTTTTCATATAAGTTTGTTTATTATAAGATATTAAAAGAACAATATCCTATATATTTCATAGCTAATGTTTACTCTATTTTACAATTCCTTTTTTATTTTTTCTGGTATAGATACCTGCTTAATTCTTTAAAATGGAAAAGGCTACTTTTGATTTTTGCGTTCATGTTCTTGATGTTCGCCATATGGAACATTATTTTTTGGCAGGATTTTATTTATACAACCCAGACCTATACCTATATTATAGGTACAATTTTTATAATTATCTCTATCTGCCTATATTTTGTTCAGGTTTTTAATGATGATTTTATTCTTCATTTTCAACGTTCGGTGTATTTTTGGTTCAGTCTCGGAATCCTTTTATTTTTTATCCCGTTTCTTCCTTTTATGATTGCCTCCGAATTTTTCAACTATGAAGGGAGTTTATTTTCTTTAGTTATCTTTATACTCAACGTGGTGATGCACAGTTGTTTTGTCATAGGCGTATTATGGAGCAAAAAGAAATACAATTACTGATCCTGGCCTCGTCCATCATCCTTTTGATGTTACTGGCGGCCCTTGTCATCATTTTTTCCCTGTTCCACCGGAGGAAGACCAGGCTCCTTATCCAGAAAGCCGAAGACAAAAAACACTTCGAGGAAGAGCTGGCCAAGACCCAGACGGAAATACAGGAACAGACCCTGAAAAACGTGAGCTGGGAACTACATGACAATATAGGCCAGTTGCTGTCCGTCGCAAAAATGCAGCTCAATATGCTGGAACGGGCAGTCCCGGATGCACAAAAGAAACAATTTGCGGAAGCCACGGAGGTCCTTGGCAAAGGAGTCAGTGAAATACGGCAGTTATCCCACTCCCTGAATGCCGATTATATACTGAATGTAGGCCTGGAAGAAGCCCTGAGAGCGGAGGCCACCCGCTTTAAACGGCTCAATTTTCTCAAGATCGACTTTAAGGTGGAAGGGGAGTCCGTGCCAATGGATAAAAAAGACGAGGTTATCGTCTTTCGTATTTTTCAGGAATGCTTTTCCAATTGCATCAAATATTCGAGGGCAAGCTTGTTGTCCATTTTCATAAAACACTCTCCTGAAGATATCCTGGTCTCGGCAACGGATAACGGCATTGGGTTTGACATACGCGAAGCCGGGGGCGGGGTCGGCATCCTCAATATGCGAAGGAGAGCGGAGCTCATAGGGGCAAAATTATCCATAAAAGCTAAAAAAAATGAAGGAGTTTCAGTAACTTTGGTCTATCCCTATAAACCAACCGAAACCAAAGATGAATAAAAATGGTATTGCCATAGTTGATGATCATTTACTTTTTGCGCAGTCTTTAACTTCTCTCGTAACTACGCTGGACAAATATGAAGTGCTCTTTCATTCCCTGAACGGAGAGGATTTTATTCACAAATTAAACACCCTATCCAAAATCCCGGACCTTGTGTTGCTGGATATCAATATGCCGGTGATGGACGGATTGGAAACCATGGCCTGGATCAAGGAAAATAATCCTGCTCTCAAGGTACTTGCCTTATCTATGGACGACCGGGAAGAGACGATCATCAAAATGCTTCGCATGGGTGCAAGGGGGTATCTGTTAAAAGACATTCATCCCGATATTTTTGAGAAAGCTATAGAAGACGTACTTGCCAAAGGTTTTTATTTTTCGGACAGGATAACGAATACCATCCTGGATTCCATAGATAGAAAAGAGAATTCTTCCGGGTTACACCTTAAGGAAAGGGAAGTACAGTTCCTGAAACTGGCCTGTACGGAACGCACGTATAAAGAGATAGCGGAAGACATGTTCCTTTCCCCTAAAACCATCGATGGTTATCGTGAGGTGCTCTTTGAAAAGCTGGAGGTGAAGAGCAGGATAGGATTGGTACTGTATGCTATAAAAAACAAGCTTATAGAGGTTTAGAAAGCAATAACCGTTTATTATAAATATAAAGTTGAAGGTTGAAACCCTTCTTTCGTTATTAAGTTAATGGGGTATTAAGTTATTGGGAAATTGGGTGTTGACTAAATAACCGAGTAACCTAATAACTACGGCAATTTCCCCGGCCGGCCGGACTGGGAGGGGTGGACCGCTTTGCGGGACGGGGAGTTTTGACCAGCCCGACCTTTGGCGTATATAGATAAGTGTTTGCGTTTACCCTATGACCCGGGCTTTCAAACCCTCCCCCGTAGCTGCGCTCGGGTACCTCCCTTTATCTAAAGGGAGGAGCCTTTTTGTTTTTTTCTTTTGTATTTGCCCCATTATAACTCAATAGGGGCTCCCCGCTTCTGATGAACCTGCCCGGCCGGACAGGATTACCACTTTCTGACCTCTGGACTTGTAGTCCGGAGAGGTTTAGTTATACGCTTTTTTAATTCGGTCCAGGTTCCGTTTGTTGTCCCTGTCCTTGATCGTTTCCCTTTTATCATACGTCTTCTTTCCTTTTGCGAGGGCTATTTCTATCTTGGCCAGTCCGCGGTCGTTGATAAACAGGCGTAGGGGAACAATAGTAAGTCCCACGTTTTTCACTTCCTTATTCAGTTTCCGAAGTTCGTTTTTGTTGAGCAGGAGTTTACGTTCGCTGCGGGGTAGGTGATTGTAGTGTGTACCATGCGTGTATTCTTCGATATACATATTTACAACGAAAAGCTCTCCTTTTTCGTTGAATTCACAAAAACTCTCCGCAATGGACGCTTTGCTGAGGCGTATGGATTTAATCTCCGTTCCGGTAAGCACAATTCCGGCTACATATTTGTCCAGCAACTCAAATTCAAAGCGGGCACGCTTATTTTGTATGTTGATCTTTTTTTGCATAAGGATTGCAAAAGTAATAACTATTATCCGGAAATATGGTTTTAGAGTTACGAATTACCGTTTGTGATCTTCCGGTTCCCGGGTTCATTTCTGATTATGCCAGTTCCAGGGCCAGGGTAACCATTTCCTTCAGGGAAGTTTCCCTAGCTGCCACATCCATACTTTCCCCGGTAACCACATGATCGGTAACCGTGAGTATGGCCAGGGCTTTTACTCCAAATCTCGCGGCAACGGAATAGAGGGCGGCAGCTTCCATTTCCACGCAAAGCACCCCGTATTCCGCCCATTTTTTGTAGTATTCCGGGTCTTTGTCATAGAATATATCGCTGGTCAGTATATTTCCGGCCTTTACCGGGGTTTGGAGAGATTCCGCTGTTTTTACCGCCCGAAGGAAAAGTTCATAATCCGCGGTAGGGGCAAAGCTGTCCTGGTTGAAATGGATACGGTTTGTATTGCTGTTTGTGGATGCGGCCATGGCCAGGACAATATCCCGGACCTTTATATATGGCTGGTACGATCCGGCGCTTCCTATACGGATGAGTTGTTTTGCTCCGAAATCATTTATCAGTTCGTGTGTATAAATACTTATGGAAGGTATTCCCATGCCGGTGCCCTGTACGGACACTTTTTCCCCCCGATAAGTACCGGTATAGCCGTACATGCCGCGTACATCGTTGTACTGTATGGCGTTTTCGAGAAAATTATTTGCTATCCACCGCGCCCGGAGCGGATCGCCGGGCAGCAATACGGTTTCTGCTATATCTCCTTTTTCTGCTCGTATGTGTAAACTCATGTCAATAAGATTCGTTAGAGGTGTACCCTTCCACAATGGCAATACCACTGGAAGTCCCGATCCGGGTAACCCCCAAATCTATGTATTTTTTGGCAACTTCAAAACTTTTTATGCCTCCGGATGCTTTCAGTTGTACACGCCCTTTTACTGCCCTTCGCATCAGTTCTATATCGTGAAAAGTGGCCCCGCCACTGCCAAAACCCGTAGATGTTTTAACAAAATCTGCTCCGGCATCCGCTACCAGTGTGCTGGCCAGTGTTTTTTCCTTGTCGTCCAGATAGCAGGTTTCTATAATGACCTTGAGAATACGGGACCCGATGGTCTTTTTTATGGCATGGATATCCTGAAGTACTTTTCCGGTGTCGCCGGATTTAAGCCACCCGAGGTTAAGTACCATATCTATCTCATCGGCACCGTCTGCAACAGCCTGTTCGGCTTCATACAATTTAGCCTTACTGCTCATAGCACCAAGGGGAAAGCCCGCAACAGAACACACACGCACATCGGCAGAATCCAGCAGTAACTCCCGGGCTCGGAGAACATGGCAACTGTGTACACAAACGGCATAAAAACGATAATCGGCAGCCTCCTTGCACAATTTTTCTATATCCCTTATAGTAGCTGTTGGTTTTAAGAGCGTGTGATCTATATACTGGTTTATCCGCATACGTAGTACCTTATATAATTAATACGTCAAACATTTAGAAACTGTTTAAGTTTTATCCTTCCCGGCACACATTCCCATATACGTATCATGCCATTTTTGGGGAGCGAAAACTCAGGTGACGTTCCTCAAAGGTAGTATTTTTTACCGGTAGCATTACCTCACTGAAAAGTTCCAGGAATTCTTCGTCATGCTTTTCCACTTTGTTCGTCCGGAGGTTAAAGTGAACGAAATTCATCCAGGCCAGGGACTTGAGAACCGTCTTGTCTTTGTTCCACATGCGGGCTTCTACCAGGAGGTGTTTGTCGGAGTATTGGATCAGCTGGGTTTCTATGACGATTTCCTCCATCGTAAAAACGGGTTTCAGATAGGCTACCTGGCTGCTGCTTACCACCCATCCGAGTCCCTGTTCGCGGACGATACGGAATATATCTACATTATACTGTTCCAGCAACTGGTCTTCCCGGGCGTTGATAAAATAATCCAGGTACCTGGCGTTATTCAGATGGTTAAAAGGATCACAGTCCTGAAACCTTATTTTTGTCCTGCTTTCTAAAATACTTGGTCTTTTTTTCATATTTGCCTGTTTATTTTGTACCAAATGGTATATTATTATTTTAAAAATTGAGGAAGGTATTTTATTAATGGTGTTAAGCATTGCACCATTCTCCCTGAATAATGTGTTTCAGTATTTTTGTAGTACTGCGGATATAGGATGTATCGTCCATAGTAAGGCTCATGAAAATAGCCCCTTCGATCATGCTGAACATTTGCCGGGCGCTTTCGGAAGAATCCAGGCCGGCTTTCAGTTCTCCGCTGTTTTTACCTTCTTCGATGATATCTGCCAGGCTTTTTTCGATCTTGCGTATAATGTTGCGGACACCATGCAGCAGTTTTTCGTTCTGGTGATTGGCATCTACTCCTATGTTGAGTATTGGACATCCACCCATTTCTCTGGAAAAATCAGTGTATCTGCTGTAAAAATCTACAATGAGCAAGAGTTTTTGCAGGGGAGTGGAGCCCTGTTCCTGGTATTCCTTTACCTCTTGAAGCACGTGTTTTACATTGAAGCGGAATGCTTGTATGGCCAGTTCTTCCTTATTCTTAAAATTTCCGTAAATCGCTCCCTTGGTAAGCCCGGTAGCTTCCGTAATGGTACTCATACTGGTAGCGGCATAACCGTTCCTGTTAAAAATAGGAGCCGTGGTTGCAATAATAAACCTGGAAGTTCTCTCTGATTTCGTTAACATAATAACGGGTGATTATATGCAAATATAATAAAATATACCAATTGGTATTTCGTAATATCAAAATAATAGTGTCTAATGGTTTTAAATATATAGTCGGGTGAAAGTAAGCCACCCGCCCCGTGAGATACCTTTACCCTCCCTTTGCTTGGTCTCAGTTAGGGGTGTCAAACCCTGTAATTTTATTGCAGTACTTTAGTAGTGCGAAAAAATTATAATCCAGGTTATTGAGTTATGAAGTTATTGAGTTATTGGGTGTTGACTGAATAACTCAATAACTCAATCCACCTAATAACTTGGTTATTTTATTACTTTCTAAAAAGGGAGACTTTTAGTCCCCAGTAAAAAAAACCTCTGCATCTTTCCGTGCAGAGAGGTTTAGTTAGATAGTCTCTTAGTTTCATATCGCTTATGTGAAGATGCTTCATGTAGTAAGGAAACCGGTTTAAAATCACAATTCCCGAAATTCCGTCTTTTCGTCTTTCGTCTAATTTTTCCGTAAGTTTGTATCTGACTAGAGAGTGTCTCAAATTAAACCGACGATTATGGCCGAACTCATTCGAATTTACGAAGAAAACCCGAATGCCCGGGAAGTACGTAAAGTTGTTAATATACTAAGACAGGGAGGATTGGTTATTTACCCTACAGATACCGTTTACGGACTTGGCTGTGACATTACCAATTCCAAAGCCCTGGAACGCATAGCCAGGATTAAGGGAGTAAGGCTGGAAAAAGCCAACTTTTCTTTTATATGTGCGGATCTCAGTAATTTATCGGACTATGTAAAACAGATTGATAATTCCACTTTTAAATTGCTAAAGAGGGCATTGCCGGGACCGTTTACTTTTATCCTGTCCGGGAATAATAACCTGCCTAAAGATTTTAAGAAGAAAAAGACGGTGGGTATCCGTGTACCGGGTAATAATATAGCACAGGCACTCGTACGCGAACTGGGCAATCCTATTGTATCCACTTCCATATATGACGAGGATGAACTGCTGGAATACACCACAGACCCGGAGCTCATCCATGAAAAATGGGATAACCTGGTAGATGTGGTTATAGACGGCGGATATGGCGATAATATGGCCTCTACCGTTGTGGACCTAACCAACGGAGAACCGGAAGTGATCCGGCAGGGAAAGGGAAATCTCGAAGAAATACTGTAAACAAGCACCCTTAACAACATATAAAGCACTGCCCGGAATAACAAACAGAAAAAATCATCCTTCCGCAAAGAATAAGAAGGGGGATGGATGCAGCTTTTTATAGGTATTATTTATATATCCCTGATCTTTTCCAGCGTGAATTCTATAAGATTTTCTACTAATTTCTTCGGGTTCGGTGCAAACGTACCGTTCGAGCGGTTAGCAATAATAGCATTGAGAGATATGGCTTCGTGGCCAAGCAATGCGGCCAGACCATAGATAGCAGAAGTTTCCATTTCCAGGTTGGCTATTTTAAATCCAAGATGACTGAAACTATCCATTTTATCATTTAGTTCCGGGTCCTGCAAAGGCAATCGTAAAACCCTTCCCTGCGGACCATAGAAACCGCCGGCTGTTGCGGTAAATCCGTGATATATTTCCCGGTCACTGAAATATTCCAGCAACCGTTTGCCGGCAGATATTACTAACGGGCGGGATTTGTAAATGCTCCATCCGGTATGGGCTATAAAAGCTTCTTCTATTTCCGGGTGTGTAATGGTTTCCGTGTGATAGGAGTGGAGCATACCATTGAGGTCCAGCGCAAAGGAACTTGCCAGAAAAGAACCTACGGGAATTTCACTTTGTAAAGACCCGGATGTGCCTATACGAATAATTTTTAAGGAACGTAGTTGTTCCTTTACGATACGTTTTTCGAGGTCAATATTGACCAGTGCATCCAGTTCGTTAAGTACTATATCTATATTATCCGGACCTATTCCCGTAGAAATGACCGTTAGTCTTTTTCCTTTATACGTACCCGTCTGCGTTTTAAATTCCCGTTTTTGGGTTGTAAATTCCACCGTGTCAAAATGCTTGGTAATTTTTTCCACTCTATCCTGGTCTCCCACAAAAATGATGGTATCGGAAATGTGCTCGGGTCTGAGATTCAGGTGGTATACGCTACCGTCCTGGTTGAGTATGAGTTCGGATTCGGCTATTCTGTTCATGATAGTGTAAAGTTAAAAAACAAAAAGAAGGACTCCAAGGCCCTTCTTTCCGGTTCTGTTGTTTTATTTCGGGGGGTATTACAACTTTAACAGTCTTGCTGAGTCTTCGTGATACAGAAAACTGTATTTTTTTGTTCCCCCGAGATATATATCGTCTCGTTTTATAAAGGGATAATAATTTTGTATTTTATTTAGTACATCTTTGCCCATGGGGCTGAGTTTTACGGGATTAAAGGATTGAAAAAGAGGTTTGATACTGTCTATCAACCTATAATACTGTAAATCTCCGAAGCCGTAATCACTTTCGTTTTTGATAAGTGTTTCTACAAATTTCTCCTTGGAAGCTATCTTTTTCTCATTTGCTATGGTCAGGATGCTGTTTTCCAGGTGATTCAAGCCGTTTTTAACCGTAGGAAACCTATGGAGGTGAAGGGCAATAGCATCGGTGAGGTAGGGAAATTGGGAAGAGTTGAATTTGGAGAAGGTCTCGAGTCGGAGAGGAGTGTCGCTGCAGTAAAGTTGCCAGATATAATCGGCGTATTCAATATCGTCTTGTGTGAGTTGTATTCTGGAATTAAATAACTTTAGCAACTGCTCGTCGGTATGGTTGGTCAGGATAAAGGGCTTGTCTTTCCTCTGCTTTTTAGAGACCAGGGATACCTGTGCGCCACTGCGGTGTTTTTTCAGCCAGCTGACCACGGCGATCATATTTATCTGGCAAAAGAGGTCTTCATCAAACCAGAGGACTATTTCTTCCTGTGTTTTCTGATTACAGAGGCGCCTGTACTCTTTTAATGTGGCTTCTATAAAGTTCGTTTTGGTGACCTTATAGTTTTTGTTCAAAAATTCAAAACGGGTTTTCCAGAAGGATTCACTTCCCACTTCGGTCATGGTCCTTCCTTCGCAAAGCATTTCCCGCCAGGTAATAATTTCCCCTTCCAGCTTTAATTCCTTAAGGTGGGAAGTAAAGCTATCCCCATTGGTAATGTGTAAGGTTGTAGTCATTTCAAGGTTTATTTAGATTAGCCAAAATTATGTTTTAATTATGAGCCTAAAACCACTTTTGTAATATTGTAAAATAACATGAATAACCTGTTATTTTTTTAACCTTTAGTTTTATATATAACGACATGAAAAACAGCGACGGAGTTTGTTACCCGCCTACACGTTTTACATGATAACCCTCGTCCTGTAACAATTTCATTACCTTATCGCGATAGTTTCCCTGGATGATTATTTCCCCGTCCTTAATAGAACCACCTACGCCACATTTGGTTTTCAGGAATTTTCCCAGTTCTTTGAGATCTTCTTCTGTGCCTTCGAATCCTTTGATAACAGTTACGGTTTTTCCACCCCTCCCTTTGTTACTGAAATGAGCTTCCAGGTATTGTTGGGCAGGAGGGAGACTTTCCGTATTTTCTTCTTCGAAAACCGGCTTCTCCCCGGTGGAAAAAACGAAATTCCCCAGATCTTCCAGGCTATTTAATTTGTTGTTGCCCATTTTTTTCTCCCTTTTTTGACAACTGCATTTTAAAGTAAACGCAAGAAATACGGTTAACGTATATTCTTTAACATTAATTAGTTAACATGTGAAAAAAGACTTAAATAATCAACCGTTCAACGAGGTTGATTACCAGTCTCCTGCTATCTGCGCCACTTAAAGCAGCTTATGTGTTTTACGTTTTGATAAGCCCTAATTCTACGAGACGTTCACGGAGAAATTCTCCGGCAGTAATATCTTCATATAACCGAGGGTGCTCATCATCCACACAATCTTCGAGACAGTTAAGGGGCATTTCACTAATGGGGTGCATAAAGAAAGGAATAGAATACCTGGAAGTACCCCAAAGTTCCTTCGGCGGATTGACCACCTGGTGAATAGTTGATTTGAGACGGTTATTGGTATGCCGGGATAGCATGTCGCCCACATTGATCATAAGTTCATCCGGTTCTGCTATAGCATCTATCCATTCCCCGTTATGGTTTTGTACCTGTAACCCTTTGCCATGTGCTCCCATAAGAAGGGTAATCAGGTTTATATCGCCATGTGCGGCGGCCCTTATGGCATTCTCGGGTTCGCGGGTAATAGGAGGGTAGTGGATGGGACGTAATATGGAATTCCCGTTTTTTATCCATTTATCGAAGTATTGTTCTTCGAGGTCCAGGTGCAGGGCCAGTGCCCTTAACACATACCTGGCGGTTTTTTCCAGCATTTTATATGTTTCCCTGCCCACCTCGTTAAATTGCGGTAGTTCGTCCACAATAACATTAGGCGGGTATTCGGCTTCCAGTTTCGGGTCATCCTCTACATATTGCCCGAAATGCCAGAATTCTTTCAGGTCTCCTTCCTTACGTCCTTTAGCGTGCTCTTTACCAAAAGAAGTGTAACCACGCTGACCGCCTATACCTTCGATCTCATATTTTTTCTTAATGTCTTCCGGAAGTGCAAAAAACTTTTTGATCTCCGTATACAGGTTCTCAACCAGTTGATCCGACAAAAAATGTCCTTTCAGGGCAACAAAACCGATCTGCTCATAAGCATTCCCGATTTCTTTTATAAATTTATTTTTTTGATCCGGATCTTCCGAGAGAAATTCACGAAGATCCACACTTGGTATCTTGTTCATCTGTTTCATCGTTAAACCCTACCTTTCTGGCAGAGTATATTTCGCTTTCTCATACAAAGTTAGGTAATTAGCAGACTAAATGAAAAAGATAGTTATTAACAATATGAAAAAATATAACATATGATCGCCTTAATGTTATTTTTAACTACTTTTGATAGTACGAATAAAGTATCCTATATATGAATTTAACTACGTCCGGAAATACATCCATGACATACAACCGAAGCGGTTTAAATAACGAACAACTTCTGTTTCTTTATGAAAAAATGCTTCTTCCACGGATGATCGAGGAAAAAATGCTGGTCTTACTGCGCCAGGGGAAAATTTCCAAGTGGTTCAGCGGTATCGGACAGGAAGCCATTTCAGCAGGAGTTACCCTGGCGCTGGAAGCGGATGAGTACATACTTCCCATGCACCGCAATCTCGGGGTTTTTACTTCCAGGAACATACCGTTGCACCGCTTGTTCTCGCAATGGCAGGGAAAAGCCGCGGGTTTTACAAAGGGACGCGATCGCAGTTTTCACTTCGGCACACAGGAATTCCACATCATAGGAATGATATCCCATCTCGGTCCGCAAATGGGGGTGGCAGACGGTATAGCCCTTGCGCATAAGATCCGGATGGAAAATAAAGTGACTGCTGTTTTTACAGGAGAAGGAGGTACCAGTGAAGGAGATTTTCACGAAGCTTTGAATGTAGCTTCCGTATGGGACCTCCCGGTACTGTTTTGTATTGAAAATAACGGCTACGGGCTGTCTACACCCACGGAAGAACAGTACAGGTGTAAACATCTTGCAGACCGGGGAGCCGGTTACGGCATGGAAGCACACCGGATAGACGGCAATAATATACTGGAAGTATACACCAGGATATCCGAACTTGCCGAAAGCATGCGGGAAAATCCCAGGCCGGTATTACTGGAATTCGTCACCTTCCGGATGCGCGGGCATGAAGAAGCGAGCGGCACCAAGTACGTTCCGGATGAATTGATGGCATCCTGGGCTTTACGCGACCCTATAACAAATTACCGCGATTTTTTAATTGCGGAAGGGGTGCTTTCGGAAGAAAAGGATGAAGGTATACGCCGGCGAATTTCGGAAAGTATACTCGAAAACCTGCAAAGAGCCTTTGAAGAGCCTCCCGTTCCTTTTAAAGAAGCGACAGAACTCGCGGATGTTTACAGGGATTTCCCGTACCGGGAGATCTTGCCGGGTAATTCCAAACAAAACATCCGTTTCGTAGATGCCGTTTCCCGCGGACTCGAACAGTCTATGGAGCGTTTCGGCGACCTGGTAATCATGGGACAGGATATTGCCGGATATGGCGGTGTTTTTAAAATAACGGATGGTTTTGTTTCGAAATTCGGCAAGGAGAGGGTTCGCAATACCCCTATTTGTGAGTCGGGTATCCTTTCTGCCTCCATGGGACTCTCCATTAGCGGGATGAAAGCGGTAGTGGAAATGCAGTTTGCCGATTTTATTTCCAGCGGCTTTAATCCTGTGGTCAATTACCTGGCCAAGGCACATTACCGATGGGGGCAGCATGCCGATGTTGTGATCCGCATGCCCTGCGGGGCAGGAGTAGGGGCCGGGCCGTTCCATTCCCAGACCAATGAAGCCTGGTTTACCAAAACTCCCGGACTGAAAGTAGTGTATCCCGCCTATCCTTATGATGCCAAAGGATTGCTGGCCACTGCCATAGAAGATCCGAATCCCGTTCTGTTCTTTGAACACAAAGGATTATACAGGAGCATATACCAGGAAGTACCGGAAGATTATTACACCCTGCCGTTCGGAAAAGCAGCCCTGTTAAGATATGGAAAGGATATTACAGTCATATCATATGGTATGGGAGTGCACTGGGCCCTGGAAGTGCTGGATGCCGGGGAAAGCATTTCCGCAGATGTGATAGACCTGCGCACCCTGCAACCCCTGGATACGGAAACCATATTGGAGTCCGTAAAGAACACGGGCAAAGTAATAATACTCCAGGAAGATACCCTTTTCGGCGGTATAGCCAGTGATATCTCGGCAATGATCATGGAAAATTGTTTCGAATACCTGGACGCCCCCGTGCAAAGAGTGGGCAGCCTGGAAACACCCGTGCCGTTTGCCAAAGCCCTGGAAGACGGTTTTTTGCCGAAACAAAGGTTCAAAGCGGCAGTACATCGATTATTAGCATATTGATATCGAATAATTAGCTTTTATGGATTTAATGGCGCACTTATTGCAATAAATATATTTTTTTTGCGTATTTTTAAACATAAAAAATACATAAATTATGACAAAGAATCGTGTAACCCTTATCTTATTGATTGTCCTTGTGGCATCTTCATGCTCCCTTTCCAAAGTGAATAAGGAGTATCGCGGAGCCATTGTCGGCAACTGGATTTTAAATGACGTGACCTACACGGGTAGCAGCGGAAATTTTAAATCTGTGCTCTTTAACGATGTTTCCGATGACTGCTTCAAAGGAAGCCAGTGGTTTTTCAGGAACAGCAACAGTACAGGTTCCTATACCATTAATCCCGGCGCCGAATGTATGGAAGGGGCCAGGAATATCCGGTGGTCCGTATTGGAAAAAGGAGAGGGTGCAAGCCAGCTTCAGTTCAAGTTTATCGATGAGAAGAGAAACGATGTAAGCGGCGGGTACGGTTACCGGCTGGATATCGTAACCCTCAACCAGCAGCAAATGACCCTGCAGACCAATACTACGGTAGAAGGAGAACCCATCACCGTTGTATATAACTTTTCAAGATCTTATTAATATATATAATAATCTGTTATGCTTAGAAATTCATTAAATAAACTAGGGGCCGGATTGATTGTCGTGGCCCTTGTTCTTACTACAGGATGTGATACCGTAAGAAATGCCGGTAACAAGGAAAAAGGTGCCGTAATAGGTGCTACTGGCGGAGCGGTAATCGGTGGTATCCTCGGTAATAATATAGGTAATAAAAAGAATTCTGCCCTCGGAGCCATTATCGGTGGTGTTGTGGGTGGTGCGGCCGGTACATATATCGGTGACCGGATGGACCGGCAGGCAGAGCGCATCGAAGAAGAAATACCCGGTGCGGAAGTAACCAGGGTAGGAGAAGGTATAAATGTTACTTTTGACGAAAGCAGCGGAGTTTATTTCGCTACCAACAAGTTCAATATTAACTCGGAATCTTCCGCCACGCTGAACAAACTTGCGGGCATATTCAAAGAATACCCGAACACTCTGGTACTCGTAGAAGGACATACCGACAGTACCGGTAGCGCCGAGTACAACATGGGGCTTTCGCAACGAAGGGCCGAATCCGTAACCAATTACCTGACAAGCCAGGGAATATCTTCCGGAAGGTTTACCACCAAGTGGTACGGAGAAAACCAGCCTAAATACGACAATAGCACGGTAGATGGCAGGGCTAAAAACCGAAGAGTGGAAATAGCTATCGTTGCAGATGAGAAAATGAAAGAAGAAGCCAGGAAAAATGCACAATAAAAATCCGGGAGGATTCTTTTAACCGTATAAAAAATACATAAACAAAACGGGACTGAAAATTATCATCAGTCCTGTTTTTTTTTGATTCCTATTTGACTTAGGGACTGACCAGGTTTTATTTTCAAGTCGAAAGTTAAAACCCAGCACCCGATCCCGATAATCCAGATAATTTATGCTTGTTTTAACTATCCGTACTATCCCGTTTACATATTTTTTCGTACCTTTTTATAGTGTAACCGTAAAACCTCATACCATATGTATCGTATACTGATACCAACAGATTTCTCTGACAATGCATGGAATGCCATAAACTATGCTACAGCACTTTATAAAGGTGAAGAATCCGTTTTCTACCTGCTCAATTCCTATTCTCCCAACACTATTAGTCCGGGAGAAGTAATGACTTCTTCTGCGGCTACCAAAACACTTTTCGATGCCGTTAAAGCATCCTCCCTGGAAGGATTGGAAAGATCCCTTCAGGATATTCTCGCTGCAGGGCCGGATAAAAAGCACACTTTTCGTACGGTTTCCAGGTTTGATTATTTTACCAATGCCGTGGTTGACGTGTGTGAGGAAGAAAAAATAGATATGGTTATTATGGGCACCATGGGGGCCAGCGGGCTCAAGGAAGCCTTAATAGGAAGTAATACGGCAAGTCTTATCGGAAAAATCAGGATTCCGCTTCTGGCTATCCCGGGCGAAGTGAAGTTTGATCCTCTTAAAGAAATCGCTTTTGCCACCGACTACAATACGGAATACAGGGAAAAAAATCTGAATGTGTTTTTTCATATAGCCGATAAGTTTTCCGCAAATATTCACGTTTATCACGTGTTACAGAAGAAGGACAAGCTCTCCGATGCAAACGAAAAAGCAAAAATGGAAATGGAAAAACGCTTTGCCGGGCACCAATCCGAATTTTACCTGCTAACCGAAACCTCTCTGAGTACCGCAACACGTGTTTTTATTCAGAGCAGAAATATCCAAATGCTATGCATGGTAGCTAAAAAACACAGTTTTCTGCACCATCTCTTCGGTCTTAGCAATACCCGGGACATGTGTTACCATATAGACATCCCTCTTCTTATTTTACAGAACGATGCCGGGTAATGTGTTCTGAAAATCCATAAATTTGACATACAAATATCAATGTAAACTCCTGTTCCGGACTTAACGACCGGCATAAAAACTAGTATAATGGAAAAAATTCTCGTACCCACCGATTTCTCGGAAAATGCCCAAAATGCCATCGAATATGCTTTAAAACTTTTTAAAGACAGCGAATGTGTATTCTACTTTCTTCATGTTTTACCTCCCACCCTGGGAGAACGCCGTATGGTTCCCAGCAATGTAACCAACGAAATGCTTTCGGGCGCAAAAGAACTGGCAAAAGAAAAACTGGAAGAACTGGTGAAGAAAACCTTAATCGGGACAGACAGAGAAAAACACAAAGCAAAAGTACTGGTTAAATTTGACCTCTTTTCAGATGTGATAGAAGATATCGTAGAAGACGAAGGGATTGATATGGTAGTTATGGGATCGCGCGGGGCAGGAGGTATACGCGAATTCTTCATAGGGAGCAGCACCTCCAATCTCATCGGTAATATTCCATGTCCCATCCTGGCAATTCCCAGGGATTTGGAATTCAAGGAAATAAAAGAAATAGGTTTTGCCACAGATTATGCCTTTACATATGGTAAAAAAGGACTGGAGCCTTTGTTCCGTATCGCTACGAAATTTTCTTCGGGCATACGGTTCTACCACGTAGAAGAGGGGAGAGACGAATGGAATGAAGAAAAAGAAAAAGTGAAAGATGGTATAAAAAAGGCATGTGAAGGGTTCGATACCTCGTTTTTTCTGCTTACGGATGCTCCTTTGAGTATGGCTACAAGGCTTTTTGTAGAAAGCAGGGAAATAGATCTCTTGTGCATGGCGGCAGAAAAACGGAATTTTATGGATAGTCTCCTGGGGAAATCCCCCGTAAAAAACATGAGCTATCACAGCACAACACCATTGCTGATACTACACAAAGATACCCTGAAATAAAACCGCCTGTTCCCTTTATAATCCGGTTAATGGCTTATCAGGTTTATGTGTGCCACCCGACTAACGGAATAACCAAAGAGCAATTTCCCCGCCGGCGGACGGGCAGGATTGTCTTTCAAAACCTCCGCACCTTTCCGTGCAGAGTCATTTAATTGTAAATTGCGGAGCGAATGACGAAAAATACCAGAGTACTTATGAATGAAATACAGGTAAGACAAGCCACTCCGGATGACCTCGATATATTGCTGGAATTTGAACAGGGGATCATCCTTGCCGAACGCCCTTTTGACAGCACCCTTAAAGAAGAAAAGATAAGCTACTACGATATAGAAGCCTATATAAACGATCCTAAAACAATAGTAGTAGTAGCCGAATGTGACGGCCGGCTCATAGGTTCCGGGTATGCCCGAATCACAGAAGCCTTGCCTTATCTGAAACACGAACAATACGCATATCTCGGTTTTATGTATGTGCACCCCGAATACCGCGGAAAAGGAGTGAATAAACAAATTGTTGATGCCCTGAAAGCATGGAGCCTTCAACAGGGGATTACCGAAATGCGGTTAAATGTCTACAGCACCAACGAAGCAGCAATAAAAGCTTATGAAAAAGCCGGTTTTGAAAAACATATCGTAAATATGCGAATATCGTTGTGAGAAAATAAACAAGAGCAAAAATAAATAGAAATACAAGCCAATACAGCCGGATTACGGCGTTTTAGCCTTGGGGAAAGATTCGTTTCCGCAGTAAGAAAACAGATAAATAAAGAGGTTTTTATTAGATTCCTGACAAAAATTGTACCTTTACTCCACGGTAAGCGTGCAAAAGCCATTTAAAAATATTTCTTCGGACATTCATTCAGTATAAACTGGTTTTATTCTTCATGTTGTTCTTCGGCTATTTTCATACTGCCTGCCCGGATAATTTATTCAAAAAAAAGAAAACAAAAACTAATAATTATAAACAAAAATCAATCGTTGAATGGCAAGATCACAAGAAAGCTTCGGCAAAAAGGAACGGGAAAAAAAACGTTTAAAGAAGAAAAAGGAGAAACAACAGAAGAAGGACGAACGAAAATCCGGGCCAAAAAACAGTAACCTGGAGGATATGCTTGTGTATGTTGATGAATACGGACGTCTTACCGATACACCTCCGGACCCTGCAAATAAGGTGGAAATAGATGCCGAAAGTATTGAAATCGGGGTTCCTAAAAAAGCAGAAGAAGATGAACTCCCTGCAGAGCGTGAAGGTAAAGTCGCTTTTTTCAATCATTCCAAAGGTTATGGTTTTATACGCGAGCAGAGTTCCGGTGAAAAATACTTCGTACACGTCAATGGTCTCATAGATGAAGTGGAGGAAAATGATAAAGTTACCTTCGAACTCGAAAGAGGGCTTAAAGGTATGAATGCCGTACGTGTGAAAAGGGTTAAATGATCCCGTATGTGATGCACTCTCCGGTGCTGTTGTTCAGCCATTGTTCGGTCTGCCATACAGGACGTTAACAGGTAATATCCCGCAGCCCTTTTTATAAAGGATACAAAACAGCAGGACCGGACGAAAATCACTAACTTATCAAAGACTTATTTCAAAAAACATTTTGGTCGATGCTACATATTGTGTAGCTTTGCTACGTTTAATGTAGTAAAGATACGATTATGGCATTTCCCACACCCGGATCTCCCGTACGCGGCTCCAGATCCGGACAACCTATTATGGCCCTTTTCGACCTTCTGGGACGAAGCTGGGCTATGGGTATTATATGGCACTTATCCGGCGGGCCCGGTACTTTCCGTAAAATTCAGGACTATTGTGAGACTATTTCACCTACCACCCTGAATAAAAGGCTCAAAGAACTGATACAGGCACGGCTTATAGAAAAAACCGCAGATGGGTATGCGCTCACTCCTATGGGAAAGGAAGTTTTTGAGCTTCTTTCCCCACTGGGGTTATGGGCTAAAAACTGGGCCGGAAATCTGGAGGAAAACTGAAATGGATAGTTTGCAGTATTACAGTGATACCGGTTTTAATCGCGCTCCCCACATGCGCGAAGGCAGGAATGATACCGTACTGTATCGCATCATATGCCTGTGGCAGGGAAAATTTTTCTTCAGCACATCAGGGAATCCGTATATTACCGGGATATCAGTCCGGTTAACCGCCATATCAGAGCCTTTTTTCCTGGGGATGGAAGATGCCGGCGAAATTGTATGCCTGGACCTCTCCCGCAGGAAACAGGAAGAAATACTTGCGTTACTCGGCGAAGGAGATTTCCTGGACCTTCGTCGTGTGGTACATGAAATAGATCGTAAAGAAGCAGCAATACTGGCTTATGCCAAAGCCCTGGCAGAATGGAACACCAACCACGTGTTTTGCGGAGTTTGCGGCAGCAGAACGGAAAGCCGGGAACGCGGACATAACCGCATATGCACTAACGACACTTGTGCAAAGATCATTTATCCCCGTATAGACCCGGCAGTAATTGTATTGATAGAACACCGCCCGGAACAGGGAGACCCCAGATGCCTCCTGAACAGGGTGAAAAACGACAACGGTTACAGATGCTCCACCTTTGCCGGTTTTGTAGAAGTAGGAGAGAGCCTTGAAAATGCGGTGATCCGGGAAATGAAAGAAGAGATCGATGTAGATGTGGAAAACATAAGTTATGTTTCTTCACAACCATGGCCATTTCCTTCCTCCGTAATGATCGGGTTCAAGGCAACGGTGTCGTCGCCGGAATTCCGGGTAGACAATGTGGAGATAAAAGATGCCGCATGGTATTCCGCAAAAGAAATAAAAGAACTTGTAGCTTCAGGGAAGCTGGAACTCTCCAGGAGTGATTCCATAGCGAGGTTCCTGATAGAATCGTGGGTGGCAGACAATCTTGTATAGGAATAGCGGGGCAAGCCGGTGGCTTCGATACATCCCGGCGGAGCCGGGACACTTAGCCACCTCACTTTGTTCTTTGCCCAAACCTGTAACTTGCAACCTGTAACCTGGAATTTCAAACGCGCCAATTATAGTTTTTTTAATGCGTTTGCCCGGACAGGAATAGTTTTATACCATGAACTCGTTGTCCTATTCTCCTTTAACATAAAAATAACAATCGCTCTTAAAATATTTTGTGTGTTGTACCGACTGCTATAATAAACACTGTTACGAACAGAACATATGCGGCAAAAACTACAATCAAAAAATAAAAAGCGATGAAAAATACCCCGGTTTTACAAAAAATAAGGCAACGGCCATACACACCACCTAACGTTTCGGTGGTGAAAGAAGGAACTATTATTATCCCGGACATAAGCGGGTTTACCAGGTTTGTGAACGAAACCGATTCTTTTACCGGAAAATATGTAACCCAGGCATTACTATCTTCCATTATAGACAGCAATATACTCAACCTCAGGGTATCCGAAATAGAAGGAGATGCCGTTTTGTTTTACGGGTACGGCACCCCGTACGATCTGAAGTCGGTCATAGCACAATACGAGATCATGCTCCGTAATTTTAATCGTAAACTGGTGCAACTGGAAGTATTTATAGGAAGTAAAATAAACCTCTCCCTGAAACTGATAGCACATTACGGGCCCGTGTCCGAATACAGCATAGGAAAATTCCGGAAGTTGTACGGTAAAGCTGTTGTACAGGCACACCAACTGCTCAAAAACTCTATCAACAGTAAAACTTATGTGCTGTTGACCGAAAACCTGCTGAAAGCCGTTCCCTCCGTTCTGAAAAACCCCGGTAAGTATGGCGCGCACGGCAAATCTGAAGACATAGACTATACCTATTATAACTACGAACCGATTCCGGTGCAGGGTGTGATAACATAATATCTTGTTAAAATCCAGGTTTCCAGCTAAGAATACCTCGTTAATATTTTAAAAAGCCCCCTGTTTTTCTTAAATTTGAAAGAGCAGGGGGCATTTTTTTGCGGGGAGAACAGAAGTTCTTCCGCCTTTCTTTCCCGTCCCTTCCGCCAAAAGGATATATAAAAATCAAATCACGTATTTATGTCAGCACTGAATGTAACCCAAAAACTTATTCGCTCACATCTGGTCCAGGGAGAACTTGTTCCCGGCACGGAAATCGGGCTGAAAATAGACCAGGCCCTTATGCAGGATGCAACGGGTACCCTGGTGCAACTCGAACTCGAAGCCATGAAACTGAAACGGGCACAGACAGAAGTTGCCGTACAGTATGTGGATCACAACCTGTTGCAGACGGACTTCAAGAACGCGGACGACCATCTTTTTTTACACTCTGCCGCACAGAGATTCGGATTGTGGTTCAGCCGTCCCGGTAACGGGGTCAGCCATCCCGTACATATGGAACGCTTCGGAAAACCAGGGAAAACCCTGGTGGGGTCGGACAGTCATACCTGTGCCGGAGGATCGCTGGGAATGCTGGCCATAGGTACAGGCGGGCTTGATGTTGCCGCGGCTATTGCAGGGCAACCGTATTTTGTGAAAATGCCCAGCGTTATGGGAGTTAAGCTCACCGGAAAATTACCGCCGTGGGTAAGCGCCAAAGATGTGATCCTCGAAATGCTTCGCCGCCACAGTGTAAAAGGAGGTGTGGGTAAGATCATAGAATATTACGGTGAGGGACTTAAACACCTCAGTGCTATGGACAGGCACGTTATTGCCAATATGGGAGCGGAACTGGGGGCTACCACCACCGTTTTTCCCAGCGATGAAGAAACAAAACATTTCCTGAAGTCACAGGGCAGGGAAGAAGACTGGACGGAATGGATAGCAGATAAAGGAGCGGAATACGATCTGCATGACGAGATTATCCTGGATGAACTGGTACCGCTTATCGCGTTGCCTACAAGCCCGGGAAACGTTGTTCCGGTTCGAGAAGTGGAAGGAAAGCCCATCAGCCAGGTAGTTATCGGGTCATCCGCCAATCCCGGATTACGGGATTTCTGGATTGCCGCGGAGATCGTAAAAGATAAATTTGTGAGTGATGATGTATCTTTCGACATCAACCCGACTTCCAGGCAGACTATAGAAAACATGATTGATAACCGCGCCTTTGCCAATCTCATCAAAGCCGGTGCCCGTTTTCACCAGTCCGGCTGTATGGGATGTATAGGTATGGGACAGGCACCCGCTTCCGGCACCATAAGTTTAAGGACCATGCCGAGGAATTTCCCCGATCGCTCCGGCACCAAAGACGACCAGGTGCACCTTTGTAGTCCGGAAACCGCAGCCGCATCGGCATTGACCGGAAAAATTACCGACCCGCGGGATATGGAAAAAATATACAATATGACCTATCCGGAATTCACAGCACCCGAAAAAGAGATCATAAATACCGATATGCTGGTCGCCCCGCCGGATAACCCCGGGAATGTAGAACTTAAAAAAGGACCTAATATCAAATCCCTGCCGCACATCCCCCCCCTGCTGGACCATTACAAAGTTCCGGTATTACTGAAGATGGGAGATAATGTTTCCACCGATGAAATCCTGAAAGCCGGGGCAGAAGTGCTTCCGTTCCGGAGTAATCTGCCGGAAATCAGTAAGTTTTCCTATATCGTGATCGATGAAACCTTTTACGACAGGGCCATGGAGAGCAAAGACAAGTTTGGCGGACATATTGTAGTTGCAGCAGACAATTACGCACAGGGTTCCAGTCGCGAACATGCCGCCATCGCTCCCAAATATCTCGGACAGGTAGCCGTAATAGCAAAAAGCTATGCCAGGATAGCCTGGCAGAACCTGGTGAATTTTGGTATTCTTCCCCTGGAGTTCGTGGATAATGACGACTATGAAAAAATAGACCAGGGAGATATTATCCGGTTTAAGGACCTTACCGCTAATGTGAAAGACAGGAAAGATATACTTGTGGAAATCGAAAAGAAAAACGGAAATACAATGACTATTCTTACCAAGAACTCCATGAGTGACAGGCAGATAAGGGTTTTACTTAAAGGAGGGATTATCAATGATTTTAAAGAAAAACTCGAGATGTAGAAAACAAAACAAGAAGCAGTTTTAATGATCTTCTGTCCCCAACTCCGAAATTACCCGGTTCAGGCTTCTGAGGGTTATACCCAGGTAATTGGCAATATCTCTCTTCGGGATAATGTCCAGGAGTTGAGGAAACTGCTTTTTTAAACGGAACAGATTATCCTCAATAGCGTGCAACTGGTTGTGGGAATGGCGGAGTGCTTTATAGTGTACTTTGGTAGCCAAAGACTTCATAATAAAAGAATTGAAATCCGCATCTTCATTCAACAGTTTAATAAAATATTCCTTAGGTATTTTATAAACTTCCATCCCGGTTACAGCTTCCACAGCACAGAAACTAAGCGTATCGTTCAGTACTTCTATTTCCCCGAAAATTTCCCCTTCGCCGAAGAATTCCTGTATAAAATCTTTTCCGTTGTCTTCCGTAAGATAGCATTTTACCATTCCCTTTTTCACGATATAAACGGAAAACACCTTCTTTCCCTGCCCTATGATCTGCTCTTTACGATGGTAGGATTCCATAACTATACAGCCCGGTTCGGTGTTGTCGATTTTAGTGATGTAACGGAGTAACTCCCTGTTGGTACGTATCATTTTGTCGTATCGGGACAAATGTCCTTTTTTGTGATAAAAAGTAGTCTTTCCTTTGCCCACGGAATCAGAGAAAGGAAATCAAATTTACAGAATTAAAGAACCAAAGGATAAAATTAAAACAATTTCTAAAGGGCAGACCGGATCATTTTTTCAAAATAAAGGGTTTAAACACACAAATCAACAAAAAATACACAAAACGAAGAACATTATGCAATCCGACAGATTACTGAAACAGGTAGCGTTTATAAGGGAGATCGATAAACTGAAATACATCCGCCGCAAGACCAAGCTGTTTAACAGCGACCGTAACGAAAATGATGCGGAGCACAGCTGGCACCTGGCCATGATGGCCATAATACTCGCAGAGCATGCCAATACTTCCGTAAACATTCTCAAAGTACTGAAAATGGTATTGATACACGATATCGTTGAGATTGATGCAGGAGATACCTTTTTGTTCGATACCGTCAAAAATCATGTCAATACGGACGAAGAACTGGAAGCCGCCCGAAGAATATTCGGGATGCTACCGGAAGACCAGGCCCTGGAACTCCTGGAAATATGGAAAGAATTTGAAGAAGGCGTTACTGCCGAAGCCAGGTTTGCCAGGACAATGGACCGGTTTGAGCCCGTATTGCAGAACATATCCAACAATGGCGGTACCTGGGCCGAATACAGTATCCGGCACGAAAAAGTCATAGAGAAAGTAAAGGTTATGGAATGCGGTTCCTCCGTGATCTGGAAATACTCCGAAGCACGTATACAGGAAAGTGTGGATAAAGGAATACTTGAAGCCTAAAACAACAGGAGGGTGAAGTACAGAAATCCCCCTTTAAAAACAACGGTAATAAAGCACCTACAGTTAAAGTACAAATAAATAGCAGGTAAAACTTTATCAAACAAATTGTTTGCAATAAATTTGACATTCAGTTTGCGAATAATTTGGAAAAGAAGAAGAGGAAAAAATCGAGGTTTTTAAGAATCGCAGCAAGAATATTGCTCGGTTTTTTTATTTTTCTGGTTTTGTTGGTCCTTTTTATCCGAAGTCCGTGGGGACAGGGTATCATCATAGGAAAAGTTACTTCCTATGTTTCCGGAAAAACCAACACCAGGGTAGAGATCGAAAAGCTTTACATTACTTTTTCCGGTGGTGTAACCTTGGACGGGCTCTACATGGAAGACAAGGCCGGGGATACACTTATCTATTCCCGAAGCCTGAAAGCCGAAGTACCCCTGGGGCCTGTTCTTTTTCGCAACAAAATTGTCGTTAACCGGTTGGAATGGGATGGATTAAAGGCCGGCATTTCACGAAAAGATTCCGTTCAGGGATTTAATTTCCAATTCCTCATAGATGCTTTTGCTTCCGAAGACACCACGGCGGTGGAATCATCCGACACCACAGCTACAATACCGGAAATACATCTGGACAATATCCGTTTTACCGATTTCGACCTGGCCTACAAAGATGACGTAAACGGCATGGACACGCGTTTAAAACTCGGGGAACTCTTTTTGAGAATGAAAGAGACGGATGTGGAGAAAATGCATTTTCACGTTGCGAATGCTACCATCCGGGAAACGGAAGTACGTTATTTACAAACATTGCCCTTTCCTGAAAATGACATCCCGGAAGAGGAAGAAGAAAGTCCGTCTCTATATATTGCCATCGATAACTTTGACATAGAATCCCTGCTTGCCGATTACAGATCTGTCCCGGACGGGCTGGAAGCCAAAGCGGATATAGGGCGTTTTAACCTGAAGTTACCGGAAGCGGATATCGCCGGAAATTCCATAGATGTTTACCGCGTATTCCTGGGAGATTCGGATTTATCCATTAAAATGGTTACTAAAAGTGATACGGATAAGAATTCTTTAAATCAAGATATTACGAATAAAGAAGATACTTCTTTCGAATGGCCGGATTGGAAGATCCGCATAGGGGAGGTCAGGCTCGACAACAACAATATTCGTTATGCGGTAAACGGTGCATTGCCAAAACAAGGCCTGTTCAATGCGGATGCCATTACCCTGGAAGAGTTTTATTTCCTGGGAGAAGACATTTTTCTCAAAGACAGGTCCGCCGGACTCAAACTGGAAACTTTTCGTTTTCGGGAAGCTTCCGGTCTCAACCTGAAAGAATTTGCCCTGGCTGTCCAGGCCGATGACCGGGGTATCGAAATTTCGGATCTGCAATTGTTTCTGAACAACAACCGCATACGTGGGAATACTGCGTTAAAATACGCCACCTTAAACGAGTTTATAAAACATCCGGAAAAGACTGGAGTAACCCTCAACCTACCGGATTTTATACTGGACACCAAAGACGCCTTTTATTTTCAGCCCGATCTGAAGGAAAACGAATACATGCAGGCACTTGGTAAAAATACAGTTACCGGTACGCTGGAAATGAACGGCTCCATGGCCACACTCCATATACCCGTTAGCGATGTAGGCTGGGGGAAAAATACAGGAATCCGCCTTCGGGGAACACTTCATAATGTTACAGAACCGGACAGTCTCCGCTTTGACCTTCCCGAAGTAGAATTCCACACGATTCGCGAAGACATGCTCTCCTTTGTTAACGAAGAAGACTTGGGCATACATTTCCCCGATACCCTTGTCCTTGCCGGAAATGCCAAAGGAAGCACGCAAATTATTGATGCTGTCCTCGATCTGCGGACAACAGACGGGGCCATAAGCTTCGCGGGGAATTTTGCAAATGTCCAAGAAAAACCTTTTGACGCGGATATGGAAGTAAAAGGGCTCCACCTGGAAAAGTTATTGCAAAACCCGAAGCTGGGCCCCCTGGATCTCACGCTTAAAGCATCGGGGAAATTACGGGACGTATATTCCATGGATGTTCTGCTGGATGCCAATGTGTCCAGGCTGGCCCTGAAAGACTACCACATAGAAAATCTTCCCCTCAAAGGAGATATCAAAGCCGGAAAAGGGAGTGTAACCTCTGTGTATAAAGATCAGAATATAGATGTAACCCTGGAATCGGAAATAGAACTGGATTCCGTATCCCCGCGATTTATAGTCGACCTTGACCTTAAAGGAGCGGACCTGCAGGCCCTCGGGCTTATGGACCGGTCCGTAAGAAGCGCTATGAAACTTCATGCGGATTTTAAAGGAAATGCAGACCGTTTTACACTGAGTTCTAATATTACCGACGGTATTGCCGTTTATGATCAGAATACCTACCCGTTAGGCGATCTCTCCCTGAAAGCCCTTGCCGATAAGGATACCACTTCCCTGGAAGTGAAAAATAAGATGCTGGACATGGAATTGTATTCCAATATTGGTCCGGAGGGACTCGGAAAAGCATTGCAAAGGCATTTCCGCTCCCTGCTTTCCAACAGGGCCGACACGGTTTTCAAACCTTCCGATTCTCTGAAAAATACCTTGCCGTTGGTTCCGGCAGAATTAAGAATAAAGGCAAGAATGACCAGCGCCCCTATACTCAGCGATATATTCCTTACCGGGC
Source organism: Sinomicrobium endophyticum (assembly GCF_052983315.1). Taxonomy (NCBI): domain Bacteria; kingdom Pseudomonadati; phylum Bacteroidota; class Flavobacteriia; order Flavobacteriales; family Flavobacteriaceae; genus Sinomicrobium; species Sinomicrobium endophyticum. The sequence continues at coordinate 60,222 of NZ_JBRKIS010000046.1, read as the reverse complement.
TGAAGAAACTGGACACGGTAAAAATAGATGCGGATTTCAGGGAACGGGAACGTTATTTTGTAGCGGATATTCAAATGCCCCATATAAATTACAACGGCAACGAAATAGACAGTCTCCTGCTGCGTGTGGATTCCGGAGGAGGAGAACTCACGGGACATTTTGGCTTTAAAGAGCTGAAGGCCGGTCCGGTTGCGATTCAGAATACCGCCCTGGACGGTCGTATTTCCAACCGAAAACTGTTCCTCGATTTCAACGCTTTCCACGAAGAAGAAAAGCTGGTTGCCGTACAAACGGAAGTATCCCGGGACAAGGATTCCCTCAGGGTACATATAAATCCCGTTGAGCTTATACTGAATAAAAAGCCCTGGAACATTCCGGCATCTAACGAAATCACAGTCTATCCGAAAGTGGTGCAGTTCCGTGATTTCCGTATAGAACGTAACGGGCAACAGCTGGAAATACAAAGTGCAGTGGCAGAAGGTGAAGGCCAAAAGGACAACATAGCCGTAGCATTTCGCAATTTCAGGCTCGCATCTTTCCTCAGCTACCTGAATCCGGAGGAAACCCTTGCTAACGGTGTGCTTAACGGCAATATCATTGCCGAAGACCCCTTTGGTAAACCAGGCTTTCTGGCCGATCTGAAAATGGAAGACCTGGAAGTTATGAACGCTCCTCTCGGTACGCTATCCCTGAATGCCGAATCCCCCGGCGGGGAAAAATACGACTTCAACCTGGCATTGAAAGGGGGCGATATAGATATGGACATGGCAGGAAGTTATGAAACGGCAGAAACAGGAAAACTTCAGCTTAACATGGACCTGAATTCCCTGAAAACAACCCTTGCCGAAGCTTTTGTAAAAGACCAGATTACGGAGTCCGGCGGTTACGTCTCCGGGAAAATGGAAGTAAGCGGCACCGTTGCAGACCCGGTTTATAAAGGAAGTTTTAAATTTAACGATGTCCGGTTCAGGGTAACCATGCTGAATACGTTATTCCGGTTACCGGGGGAAACCCTCGACATAGACAACAAAGGGCTTTTCCTGGACAATTTTACCATTGCAGATGAAAATGACAATAAGTTTTTTATAGATGGTAATGTGCTTACCGAAAATATACTCAATCCTGCATTTGACCTGCAGCTGAAAGCAAAAAATTTCAGGGCGTTACATTCCAAAAGAGAAGACAACGACCTCTTTTTCGGCAAAGCCTTTTTCGATGTGGATGCGGCAATAAAAGGGAACCTCCGCATACCAAAGGTAGATATGAAACTGCGTATTAATTCGGATACGGACGTAACCTATATTGTCCCGGAATCCGAACTGGATATCGTGGAACGCGACGGGGTGGTAATTTTCGTAAACCGCGAAGACCCGGACGATATACTTACCAAAACCAAGGAAGAATCCGTTACCGTATCCGGGTTTGAGCTAAATTCCCTGATCACTGTAGACGACAATGCTGTATTTAATGTGATCATAAATGAACAGACCAACGATAACCTGAGGGTTGCCGGGGGAGCCGAACTCACTTTTAACCTCTATCCCAATGGCAGAACAACACTCTCCGGAAAATATACGCTCAAAGAAGGACATTACGAACTGAACCTGTACAACCTGGTAAAAAGAAAATTCAATATTATCGAGGGCAGTAGCGTTACATGGGCCGGGGATCCGCTGGATGCGGACCTGGATGTCAAGGCCATGTACGAGGTAAAGGCTTCTGCTTCTGCCTTGCTGGCTATGCAAAATACTACTGCACCTTCTCCGGAAAAGGATAAATTCCGTCAGCAATTGCCCTTTATAGTATATCTTAACATAGCCGGCGAGCTTATGACCCCGCAGTTGAGTTTTAACCTCGATATGCCCGAAGATAACCAGGGAGCCATAGGAGGCCAGGTATACAGCCGGGTTCAGCAACTCAATCAACAGGAAGACGAACTCAATAAACAGGTATTTTCTTTATTGGTATTCAACCGTTTCTTTCTGGAATCGGGTAATTTCGGAACAAGCGGCGGAGCTACGGCCATTGCACGGGATAATCTGAACCAGGCACTTTCCGGGCAATTAAACGCACTGTCCGATAAACTACTGGGGGAATCCGGTGTGGAACTGGATTTTGGCCTGGACAGCTATACAGACTACCAGGGCAGCAGCCCACAGGACAGGACACAACTCGACATTACAGCACGGAAAAAACTCTTTGACGACCGGGTGATTATCAGTGTGGGAAGTGAAGTGGACATCCAGGGGAGTAACCAGGAACCCGGACAGGAAAACCCGCTTATCGGTAATGTAAGTATTGAATATTTGCTTACGGAAGACGGCAGGTACCGGCTGAAAGGTTTCCGTAAAAACGAATACCAGAATATAATAGACGGCCAATTGATCGTAAACGGAATAGCCCTGATATTTACACGCGAGTTCAACAAGTACAGGGAATTATTTAAAAAGACCGCAAAGGAGAAAGAGGAAGAATCCGAGGCCGATATAAAAAAGAAACAGGAAGAGGAAAACAAGGAAAAAGAAAAGGAAAGAGAAAAAGAGCAGGGTAATAATGAGAAAAATTAAAACTCTCATTTTTGAATAATCAGGCGTAAAAAGGTACAAATAAGACAGGAGAAATAATATGAAAACAAAGGTGTTGGAAATACCGAAAAGGACCGGGTGGCTTTTTGTAAAAAAAATCCTTATAAGCCTATGTTTGTTTGTATTTTCTACCTGTGGCATAAAAAAGTATATACCGGAGGGAGAATTGCTCTACACCGGTGCCGAACTGGAAATCTATGTACCGGATTCCTTAAAGGGCAGCATAAAAAGAATAGGGGATATTCAGGCAGAACTGGAGGAAGTACTCCGTCCGGTGCCCAATAGCAAAGCCCTGGGAGTGTACTGGGGGCTTCGGGCACATTATAAGTCCCAAAAGGAAAAACCGGGATTTATAAACCGGTTTTTAAATAAAAAAATAGGAGAAAAACCGGTCTATGCTTCCAATGTAGATCCTTCCCAGACGGAAGACATCATCCGTAATCGATTGGAAAACCGGGGCTTCTTTTACAGTGATATAATTTCAAGGCTGGAAGAGAACGAAAAAAAGAAAAAAGCAAGTGCGTTTTACACCGTACAACTTTCCGAACCGTATCGCCTGAAAAACTATATCGTTGATGCGGATACCGTCCCGGTGGTAAAGGAAATAGAAAAAAACATCCGGAAATGGATCATAAAACCCGACATGCGGTTTGAGCTGAGCGCTATGAAATCGGAAAGAGAACGCCTGGACAAGGCGGTCAAAGCCAAAGGATATTATAATTTCAATCCTGATTTCCTTATTTTTGAAGCGGACACCAACCAGTATAAGGACAAAAAATTCGATCTTTTCCTTCGATTGAAAAAAGATGTCCCTAAAAAATCAACTATTCCATACCGTATAAAAGAAGTTACTGTCTATCCGAATTACGTAGTCTCCAATGATACTATAGCGCCGGACACGGTGTATCTGAACCATAAAAACTATATTCAGCCCGGAGAAAATTTCTTCCTGCCAAAGAAACTCGACCCCTTTATTCTCATAGAAAAAGACGGGTTATACAGCCCCGATATTTCTAGGAACACAGGGAGAAGGCTTACCTCCATCGGGGCATACAAGTTTGTCAATATCCGGTATGATGAGATCGATTCCCTGGCGACGGACAGCACAGGTGCCCTTGCGGCAAATATTTTTCTGTCCCCCATGAACAAAAGATCTTTACGGGCCGAATTACAGGCCGTAGCCAAATCGAATAACTTTATGGGCCCCAACCTGGTTGCTACTCTTACTAACCGGAACCTGTTTAAAGGAGGGGAGATCCTCAATACTACGGCAAGTGTTGGATATGAAATGCAATTGGCCGGGGGAAGTAATACCGGGCTGAACAGCTTACAGTTGGGCCTGAAGACAGATCTTATCTTCCCTAGGGTTTTATCGCCCATCCGGATCAAAGAAAACTGGTTTGAATATGCCATCCCAAAAACAAAGATCAGCGTGGGGATCGATTACCTCCGAAGAAGCGATCTGTATAGTCTGATAACCGCATCTTCGACCTTTGGATATATCTGGGATGCCAATCGTTATATTACTCACGAATTTAACCCCATATCACTTAATTATGTAAACCTGGCCAATACTACAAAGGAATTTGAGGATATATTGGAACAAAATCCTTTTCTCCGGAACAGTTTTGATCAGCAGTTTATAGCAGGACTTACTTATTCCTTTACCTATAATGGTATGGTAGACCAGTATAAGAGGCACCAGTTTTTCCTGAATTCCACCCTGGATATAGCAGGAAATATGCTGGACCTGTTCAGTTCTTCAGATAACGAACGACCACGTACTTTCCTCGGACTGGAATATTCCCAGTATGCCAAACTGGATGTGGATATACGGCACCATTTAAGGTTGGGGCGCGACAAGAAATTAGCTACCCGTTTGTTTGCCGGGCTGGGGATACCTTATGGAAATTCGGAGATTATGCCATACAGCAAATTGTTTTTTTCCGGGGGGCCATACAGCGTGAGAGCTTTTCGTATAAGATCCCTGGGGCCTGGAACATTTAACCCGGAAAATGAAGACGGCAACCAGACCACCACTTTTTTTGACCAGACAGGAAACCTGCGGCTGGAATTTAACATGGAATATCGCTTTCCGATCATTTCCTACCTGAAAGGGGCTCTTTTTGTCGATGCCGGAAATGTCTGGAATACCACAGAAAACGATGCCCTGCCCGGCGGAAAATTTACAGGAGATTTCATAAAGGAACTCGGTATAGGTGGCGGAGCGGGACTACGTGTGGATATACAGAGTTTTGTGATCCGCCTGGACCTTGCCGCACCGTGGCACAAACCGTGGTTGCCCGAAGGAGAACGATGGGATTTTGGTTTTAAAGAGCCCATACTCAACTTTGGCATAGGATATCCATTCTAAACTTCTTTTAAAAAGAAAAAATATTGTTTTAAAGCTTTGGATAAACCTTAATACTATAAACCTCATGTATACAGAACAAACCCAGCAATTGGTACAGCAATTTCTGCAGGCCCTTACACAACGTAAACTCCCGGAACTACTGGAACTTTTTGCGGAAAAGGTAGATTGGTATATCCCTGGAAATGCACAACTGGCCCCCTGGCTCGGCAGGAGGGAATCAAAACAGGAAATCGAAGAATTCTTTATGCTTTTATGGGAAAGTACCAAACCGGTAGATGCCCGGCTGGAGCATATCCTTGCGGAAGGGAACTTTGCGGTTGTTACCGGTGAATTCTCTACCGAAATGCTGAAAACCGGGAAAATTGTGGATTCGATGTTTTCTATACACATCACCGTAGAAAACGGAAAAATCGTAAAATACAGGTTACAGGAAGACAGTTATGCGGTAGCGGAAGCGCTGTCGGGAGTGAAATAATAGAGATTAGATATCAGATGTGAGATATGAGATCTTTTGCATGGGTAAAGATCAATAGGCTTTTAAAGTAAAGGGCTGCTTTCCTATAGAAAACAGCCCCTTTGCATTATAAATAGTTCTGATATATCCTTATTTCAGGTTTTCCAGCCACTTTCTGGCGTTCACAAAAGCTTCGATCCACGGAGAAACCTCGTCTTTTCTGTCTTTCGGATAATGGGCCCAGTTCCACGGGAAAATGGAACGCTCAAAGTGCGGCATGGTCACCAGGTGCCGCCCGTCATCCGAAACCATCATGGCCGTATTGAAATCCGACCCATTGGGATTGGACGGGTATCCTTCATAAGCGTATTTCGCTACAATGTTATACCTGGATTCTTCATAAGGAAAAGAAAACTTACCTTCTCCGTGAGCGGACCAGATACCGAGTTTTGTTCCTGCCAGGGAGCCGAGCATTACCGAATGATTGGGCTGTATTTCCACCGCAGAGAAGGTACACTCGAATTTATGTGTCTCATTGTGCAGCATTTTAGGTTTATCCTCATGCTCCGGGTTTATCAATCCCAGTTCTACAAATAACTGGCAACCGTTACATACGCCCAGGGAGAGCGTGTCTTCCCTGTTAAAGAAGTTCTCCAGGGCTTTTCGGGCTTTATCATTGTACAGGAAAGCCCCTGCCCATCCTTTGGCGGAACCCAGTACATCCGAATTCGAAAAACCTCCCACGGCGCCTATAAACTGAATATCTTCCAGGGTTTCACGCCCGGAGATAAGGTCGGTCATGTGTACATCCTTTACATCAAAACCTGCCATAAACATGGCATTGGCCATTTCCCGTTCGGAATTACTTCCTTTTTCCCGGAGAATAGCCGCTTTTGGTCGTGCTGCACCTGCTAAGGCAGGCTTTGTTCCTTCGAAAGAAGAAGGGAAGCTGTATTTAAGTGGTTGTTTTTTATAATTATCGAAACGCTCCTGCGCTTTGATTTCCCCGCTCTGTTTTTTATCCAGCAGGAAAGAAGTCCTGTACCAGGTATCCCGGAGGTCACTGATACCGAACGAAAAGTTGTCATTTCCGTTTTTCAGTTGCAGTCGGTCTCCTTCCACAACCTCACCTATACGGAAAAACTCGATATTATTTTCCGCAAGCACGTTTTCTGCTTCGGGAGAAACGGTCTGGAATACGATACCGATATTTTCGTTGAATAAAGCTTTTACGGAATCGGGTTCTCCCAGGACGGAAAGGTCTATCTGAGCACCCAGGTCGGTATCCGCGAAACACATTTCCAGCAGGGTGGTGATCAGTCCGCCGCTTCCTATGTCGTGCCCGGCGATGATCTTACCGTTTTTAATGAGTTCCTGTATCGTGTTAAAGACTTTTTTGAAATACGCCGCATCCTGTACGCCAGGCGCTTCGGAGCCTATTTTATTGCATACCTGTGCAAAAGACGATCCGCCAAGCTTAAAGCTATCGGCAGAAAGGTTAATATAGTATATGCTGCCGCTGTTTTTTTGCAGTACCGGTTCTACTACCGCTGTTATATCGTTACAGTTCCCGGCAGCGGAGATAATTACGGTTCCGGGGGCAATAACTTCGTCATCCGGGTATTTCTGTTTCATGGAAAGCGAATCTTTCCCGGTAGGGATATTTATCCCCAGGGCTATAGCAAAATCCGAGCATCCCTGTACCGCTTCGTACAAACGGGCATCTTCGCCTTCGTTCTTACAAGGCCACATCCAGTTGGCGGAAAGGGAAACACTTTTCAGCCCGTCTTTAAGCGGGGCCCATACGATATTGGTCAACGCTTCGGCTATACTGTTACGGCTTCCGGCAACCGGGTCGATCAGTGCGGAAACGGGGGAGTGCCCTATGGAAGTGGCAATTCCTTCTTTACCCTGGTAATCCAGCGCCATCACCCCGCAGTTATTAAGCGGTAGTTGCAACGGCCCGGTACATTGCTGTTTTGCCACCCGGCCGCTCACACAACGGTCCACTTTATTCGTAAGCCAGTCTTTACAGGCTACGGCTTCCAGTTGCAGCACCTGTTTCAGGTAGTCTTCGATAAGACTTGTCTTATATTCCGGGTCCGCATACGTTGCGGCTACCGTTTTATCTTTCATAATGGTCTTCGGAGAGCTTCCGAACATATCGGCCAGTTCCAGGTCCATCGGTTTTTGTCCATTGGAGGAAGATTCAAAAGTAAAGCGATGATCCCCGGTAACGTCTCCCACCTGGTACATGGGCGAGCGTTCCCTTTCCGCGATGCGTTGAAGTGTTGCGGCATCTTTTTCTGCGATAACCAGTCCCATTCGTTCCTGGGATTCATTTCCGATGATCTCTTTGGCCGAAAGGGTAGGGTCACCTACGGGCAATTTGTCCAGGTCTATTTTGCCCCCGGTTTCCTCTACCAGTTCCGAAAGGCAGTTCAGATGCCCCCCCGCGCCGTGGTCGTGGATGGAAACGATGGCATTGGTATCGCTTTCCACCATACCGCGTACGGCATTGGCCGCTCTTTTCTGCATCTCCGGGTTGGAACGCTGAATGGCATTCAGTTCAATCCCGCTGCTGAATTCTCCCGTATCCGCAGAAGAAACTGCTGCCCCTCCCATACCGATACGGTAGTTATCGCCACCGAGAATAACTATTTTATCTCCTTTTTCAGGAATTAGTTTTTTAGCCTGGTCCGCTTTTCCGTAACCTATTCCCCCGGCAAGCATGATTACTTTGTCATAACCGAGTTTCCTGCCATCTGTTCCGGCTTCCTCCTGGTGTTCAAAGGTGAGAAGAGAACCTGCGATAAGCGGTTGTCCGAACTTATTACCGAAATCCGAAGCCCCGTTGGATGCTTTAATAAGTATATCCATAGGTGTCTGGTAGAGCCATTTTCGTTCCGGCATTCCTTTTTCCCATGTGCGTCCGTCTTCCAGTCGGGAATAGGAAGTCATGTACACGGCTGTTCCTGCAAGGGGGAGAGATCCTTGTCCGCCTGCCAGGCGGTCCCGTATTTCCCCGCCCGATCCGGTAGCTGCACCGTTGAATGGTTCTACCGTAGTAGGGAAGTTGTGGGTCTCCGCTTTCAGGGAAATAACGGAGTCGAAATCCCTGACCTGGTAGAAATCGGGTTTATCCGCGCTTTTGGGAGCGAACTGTTGTATTCTGGGCCCTTTAACAAAGGCTACATTATCTTTGTAAGCGGAAACAATATCGTTGGGGTTCTCTTCGGATGTCTTTTTGATGAGTTTGAAGAGGGATGCCGGTTTTTCTTCACCGTCAATAACGAAGGTGCCGTTGAATATCTTGTGGCGACAGTGCTCCGAGTTCACCTGCGAAAAACCGAATACTTCCGAATCCGTAAGCTTTCTACCCAGTTTTTCGGACAGTTCCCGGAGGTACCCAACCTCTTCTTCGTTTAAAGCCAGCCCTTCCTCCCGGTTGTAAGCTGCGATGTCGTCTATCTCCTTAATGGGTTCCGGTTGTATATTAACGGTGAATATATCCTGGTTAAGCCCGTTGTATTTTTGCGAAAGCATCGGGTCGAAATCCGTAAAGTTTTCCGTTACGCCGAGGAATTCCTCTATTCTTATAATACCGGAAATACCCATGTTCTGGGTGATCTCTACGGCGTTGGTACTCCAGGGGGTGACCATGGTAGCGCGGGGGCCAACAAAAAAGGCGTCGAGAGACGCCGCTTCGATGTTAGGCTCGCCGCCAAACAACCATGTTAATTTTAAATTATCTTCCCTGGTGAGTTCTTTACTGGTCTGAACCGCAAAAACTTTCTGTTCTGGGTTTCCGAAGAAAAGGATCATCATGTTGTTGAATTAGTCCTGTTTTATATTGGTATTTGTAGTGCCTTTATTTGAAGGTGCAAAGTTAATTAATTATTTAAAATGAATCCTTTTAGAATCAAGATTAAATTCGGAGAGGATTTTCGTTGTTGAAATATATAAAAAGAGAGGAAAAGGGGGATTTTGTCCGCAGTATGGATTATTTTTTTCGTTTCCAGATTTTCGGATCTCTTGAAGTATTGAATATGGCCCTCACTGTAACCTCTTTGTGTTTTTCATCAACAGTAAAGTGTATCATGTAAGGGTATTTTTTTAAAGGGAGACAGTGCGTATTATCATAACGAACCTGGAAGAAAGGATTTTTCTTTAATGCAATCAAATGTTTATTAAGAGTGCCTTCAAATTTCTCTCCAAGCCCAGGTTGTTGTTCATCATAATAGTCAATGACTTCCTGTATATCCTGAATGGCCACAGGTTCTATAACGATAGAATAAGCCATTACTATAATTTGTCTTTAAAGGTAAACTGTTTACGGGCTTCTTCCCAGGGAATTAAGTTCTCGGGTTTGGAATTTTTAATCCGTTCCCTTACAATAGCCTTGTGTTCTTCAGGTATTTCAATGTCTTCAGCGACCTGAATACCAAGTTGCCTGATCAACTCCATAAAGAAAGAGAACTTTTTATCCGGTATTTTAAGTGTTATTTCTCTCATGAATATGATGATTTATACAAATATACGAATTGATTTCAGGAATCAGGCCCTGAGAAACTGGGATTCTTATTTTACGATAAAAAACCATCAGTCATCAATCCGGGTGATCTCCACCCCGTAGATCTGTCCGAATATATCCGCAACCATCCCGGCATCCCTTTTCCTGACGGAAATGGTAATACGGCAATCCAGTTCCAGTTTTTGGTTTGCAATGGTAAGGTTCTTTTCTTTGATCACCCGCATTACTTTATTCATGTCCTTATAATCAAAGGTGAGCAGGTAAAATATATCTATGGTCCTTTCTTTTATATCTGAAGCTTCCAGGGCCATTTGCGCCGCCGTACGGTATGCATGGATAAGTCCGCCTACGCCCAGTTTCACTCCCCCGAAATACCGGACCACGACTATAAGTATATTGGTCACTTCAAAAGATTGTACCTGGCCGTAAATAGGCATTCCTGCAGAATTATTGGGTTCCCCGTCGTCATTGGCGCGGAACTGTACGTTTTCCGTACCCAGTTGCCAGGCGTAGCACCAGTGCCTGGCCGCATGATGTTTTTTGCGAAGCAAATCAATATATTCTTTTGCCTTTTCTTCCGTGTGCACGGGATAGGCATAGCCGAAAAACTTGCTGTTTTTATCTTTAAACAATACTTCCGGGGAGGGCCCGGTTATGGTTTTATAGGTATCTTTTTCTGTCAATCTTCCGCTTTTTCCCGTTTCACAATCCGCAACTGGTTTCCTTCAATATCCCGTTCGGCCCGTAGATATCCCTGTAATTCCGGCGCCGGGGTCCCGTCGTTAAACATGATGTTTCCCCGGAAAATCCTGGCTTCGTCCCATAGTTTTGCATCTATAAACGTTTGAAGCGTTTGCCTGCCTCCTTCGATAATAACACTTTGAAGTCCGTGCCTGTAGAGTGCTTCACACACCTGTGCCGCTATATTTCCGGAAAAGTCTATGGTTTCGGTGATAATATTTTCTTCGTCCGCAATCGTTTTTCCCCCGGTCAGGAATATGGTTTTCACACGTTTATCCCAAACCGAAAAATCCCGCGGAATACGGAGTTCACGATCCAAAACCACCCGTACCGGTGAGTTCCCGGCCCAGTCCCTGGTATCCAGTCGGGGGTTATCCTGTATAACCGTATTGGTACCAACCAGGATGGCCTGTTCTTCACTGCGCCATTTGTGTACGAGTTGCCGGGAACAGGTGTTGCTTATCCATACGGGGGCCGTTTCTTTTCGCTGCGCTGGACTGAGATAACCATCCGTGCTTTCCGCCCATTTGAGAATGATATAAGGTCTTTTTTGGTTGTGATAGGTAAAAAAGCGCTTGTTGAGTTCCCTGCATTCCGGTTCCAGAATCCCTACGGTGACATTACACCCGGCTTCCGTTAATTTTTTCACACCTCTCCCGGCTACCGCATCAAAAGGATCTATAGTTCCGATAACCACGTTCTTAATACCGGATGCAATTATGAGATCACTACAGGGCGGGGTTTTGCCGTAATGACTGCAAGGCTCCAGGCTTACGTAGATTGTGGACGCTTTTAACAGGAAAGAGTCTGCTACCGAACGTATGGCATAAACCTCCGCATGAGGTTCCCCGGCCTTGTGGTGCCAGCCTTCTCCTATAATCTTATCATCATGCACCACAACGCTTCCCACCAAAGGGTTCGGGTAGGTAGTGCCAAGGCCGTTTTTGGCGAGTTGAATGCAGCGATTTAAGTATTTTTCATGTATATTCACGTTCTCAAAAAATTGCTTGGTACCGGGAAAAAGTACCGGCTCCGGCTAACAAAAATAACACATTAAGCAGGACTTGCCTTAAATAACAGCGGCAATGTTTGTTTGTTACGAATAGAAAAAAAAGAAAACCTATGACCATCAGGGAAATACAGCCGGAAGACAATCCGCATATGGCACGTATCATCCGGCAAGTACTGGTAGATGATATGGGCGCTCCGAAAAAGGGAACGGCCTACGAAGACAGATCGGTAGACCGTATGTTTGAAACCTACAATACCGAACGCTCTGTTTACTTTGTGATAGACCAGGGAAATAAAATTACAGGTGGCGGTGGTATTGCTCCTTTGGCCAATTATAACGGGAATGTCTGTGAATTACAGAAAATGTATTTTTTGCAGGAAACCAGGGGAATGGGACTAGGCAGAAAAATGATTGAATTATGCCTGCAAAAAGCAAAAGAATACGGTTATGAACAGTGCTACCTGGAAACCATGCCGTATATGGAAGCCGCGCAAAAACTATATTTAAAATCAGGCTTTAAATATATAGATGCCCCGATGGGAAACACCGGACATTGTTCCTGCCCGGTATGGATGTTGAAAGATCTTGATGTAAGCCTGTAGATTTCGCAGCAGCGAAAAACTTTCCGGTCATTGAGTCTCCTGTTAACTCATTAGTTTATTATCTCATTAACTCATCAACCCATTGATACTAAAAGAAATTCGGAAAATATTTCAATCGGAACTTCAAGATATTTATGACCGTGAAGAAGCGGATATACTTTTTTTCAGGCTGACGGAAGAATACTGTAACATCACGAAGCTCACTCTTGCACTACAACCGGAAATCACGCTAACCAAAGAGGAAGAACAGCCTCTTTTCGAAGCTCTTTCCCGGTTAAAACAACATCAGCCCATTCAGCAGATCCTGGGAAAAACTGTCTTTTACGGGCTGGAATTCCGGGTGGATAAAAACATACTGATTCCAAGACCGGAAACCGAGGAACTGGTAGACTGGATAGTAAAAGATTGCCAGACACAGAAAGCGGAAGAACCGGCTATACTGGATATAGGCACAGGCAGTGGCTGCATAGCCGTTTCCCTGGCTAAAAATCTTCCGAAAGCAAGAGTTTCCGCTATAGATATATCGAGGGAAGCACTGAGAGTAGCAGAAGAAAATGCAAAACGACACCGTGTATCCGTAGATTTTATAGAAAAGGATGTTTTAAAAGCCCCGGATATAGGTGAATATAAACTTGATATAATCGTTTCGAACCCTCCGTATATCAGAAACCTGGAGAAAAAAGAAATTAAGAATAATGTATTGCTCCACGAGCCTCACCTCGCCTTGTTTGTCGAAGATGAAAGCCCCCTGGTCTTTTATGAAAAAATAGCTGACCTGGCACAAAACGGGTTACGAAAGGGAGGGGTATTGTACTTTGAGATCAATCAATATCTGGGTAAAGAAATGATGGAAATGGTCAGGAGCAAAGGGTTTAAAAACATCCGTTTAAAAAAAGACCTTTCCGGTAATGACCGGATGCTGAAAGCCGTATGGTAGTTAAGGGTTTTGTAAAAAAACATCAGCATTAAGTCCGAATAGCAGGACAAACGCATTAGGAATTTAAATTATTGATTGTCAATGCTATTTAATATCTATTTTTTTGCTTTGTGTAACTCTGTGCTTCTCCGTGAAACTTTGTGCAATAGTTATAACACGGAGACACACGAAGACTTCCACAGAGATTCACGGATATGTTAAACCCCTTATTATTCTTTAATGCGTTTGCCCTGGTCCGAACAGTAAAAATCAAAAACTGATACATAAATCCGCAATAATTTAGGTGTGATATATTCACATTTTTACAGAACTTCGGTATCTTGCGGGCTATATCGCACAATATTTTCTTCAGAGGAGGTTGCCGCGAATTTAGGACATACACAAAACAAATCAGCATATGAATCCGGTTCAAAAGAAGATACAGGACCTGAGGGAAGAACTCACAAAACACAACTATAATTATTACGTACTGGACAATCCTACGATATCGGATTATGAATTCGATATGAAATTAAAGGAACTCCAGGACCTGGAAGCCAGACATCCGGAATTTTACGATGTTTCCTCGCCTACGGTACGCGTAGGAGGGATGATCACCAAAAACTTTGAGACCATAGTACACGATTACCGGATGTATTCGCTGGACAATTCGTATTCCAAAGAAGAACTGGAGGATTGGGAAAAACGGATACAGCGCATTCTCGGGGATGCTTCCGTAGCGTTTGTTTGCGAATTGAAATACGACGGGGCCTCTATAAGCCTTTACTACGAAAACGGGGAATTGGCACGGGCTGTGACCAGGGGAGACGGGTTCCAGGGAGATGATGTGACCAATAATGTAAAAACCATACGCTCCGTACCCTTGCGTTTGCACGGAGATTACCCGGAAAAATTTCATATCCGCGGAGAGATCATACTGCCCAGGGAAGGGTTCGCTAAAATGAACCGGGAACGGGTAGAGGCCGGGGAAGATCCTTATATGAACCCGAGGAACACGGCTTCCGGCAGCCTTAAGCTCCAGGATAATTCGGAAGTGGCCAAACGTCCGCTGGACTGTTTGCTGTACAGTATTATCGGGGAAAACCTGAACTTCCGGGAACAATTCGAGGGGCTGGAAAAGGCCAGGGGATGGGGATTTAAAGTCCCCACCGTAGCCAAACTGTGCCACAGCACACAGGAGGTCATGGATTTTGTGAATTACTGGGATGTGCATCGTCACGAATTGCCATACGAAACGGACGGAGTGGTTATCAAGGTTAATAATATTGCACAACAGGAAGAACTGGGATATACGGCCAAGGCACCGAGATGGGCCATGGCCTATAAATTCAAGGCAGAGCAGGTGTCTACCGTCCTGAACAGTATTTCCTACCAGGTAGGAAGGACGGGGGCTATAACCCCTGTAGCCAACCTGGAACCGGTTTTACTTGCGGGTACCACGGTAAAACGGGCATCACTACACAATGCAGACCAGATTGAAAAACTGGATGTACGCGAAGGCGATACGGTATTTGTGGAAAAAGGAGGGGAGATCATCCCGAAGATCATCCGGGTGGATTTCACCCGGCGGGACCCTGATTCCGCACCCACAGCTTATATCACCCATTGCCCGGAATGCGGAACGGAACTCATCCGCAAAGAAGGCGAAGCACAGCATTACTGTCCTAATTACTACGGATGCCCGCCGCAGATAACCGGAAGAATACAGCACTTCATATCCCGTAAAGCCATGGATATCGAGGGGCTTGGGAGCGAAACCGTAGAATTGCTATATAAAGAAGGGCTCATAGAAAACTACGCCGATCTTTATTTACTGGAAAAAGAACAGATCGTTCCGCTCGAGCGTATGGCGGATAAGAGTGCGGAAAACCTGGTTGCAGGAGTGGAGAAGTCTAAGGAAATTCCGTTTGAACGGGTTCTCTATGCACTGGGAATCCGTTTTGTCGGGGAAACCGTGGCTAAAAAACTGGCCAAAGCATACATTTCTGTTGACGCTCTTAAGAACGCCACCCTTGAAGATCTCGTTGGCGTGGATGAAATAGGGATTAAAATAGCAGAAAGTGTTGTGGAATTTTTCCGGAACGAAGAAAACCTGGAAATCGTGGAACGGTTACGTTCCTACGGTGTTCAGATGGAAATATCCCCGGAAAAGTTACAAGGCCAGACCGATACATTAAAAGGGCTGACTTTCGTGGTATCCGGTGTATTCGAAATCCTTTCCAGGAATGACCTGAAAAAGCATATCGAGGATAACGGCGGAAAAGTAGCTTCATCCATATCTTCCAAAACAAGTTATGTTGTTGCCGGGGACAATATGGGGCCGAGTAAACGGGAAAAGGCGGAAAAACTGGGAATCCCCCTTATCTCCGAACACGATTTCCTGGAAATGATCTCTTAGTAGATGTGAGATGCTAGGCTAGATGTTAGATGTGAGAGATTAGATTGGGGATATTGGATTTTATAAAAATATCCTTTTAGTCTTATATCCAATCTAATCTCTATTTCACGATTCCACCTTTTCGCTTCCCATCCTTTTGCGCAATCGCATATTGAGGAACTCTACAAGCAGGGAGAAAGCGATGGCAAAATAAAGGTATCCCTTGGGAATAGCGCCGATTTCCTGGTCGAACACCCTGGTGTGTGACAGGTGTGCTGCTTCGGCAATAAGCATAAATCCTATAAGTATCAGGAAAGAAAGAGCGAGGAGCTGTACCGAAGGATGACGATTGATAAATTTGCGGATAGGATTGGCAAAGATCATCATAATAAGTATGGATATGACTACGGCGATTATCATCAGGATAAGGGCATCTCCGGGCTTTTCTCCTATGCCGTTGGTCATTCCCACCGCGGTAAGAATGGAATCTATGGAAAAAATAAAATCTATGATAACAATCTGCACTATCGCTTTGGAAAGCGAAGTGATCTTTTTCGACCTGACCTCTTTCTCACCGTGTTCCGGGAGGTCCACTTTTTCGTGAATTTCGGAGGTGCTCTTATATAACAGGAAAAGTCCGCCGGCAAACAGAATAATACTTTGCCCGCTAAGCCCCACGGAAATCCAGGAGGTTTCCAAATGATAAAAAGGTGCTTTCAATCCCACCAGGAATGAGATGGCAAACAGTAATAATATCCGTTGGACCATGGCTAGTATCAGCCCGACATTAGTGGCTTTACGCTGCTGGTGTTCCGGAAGTTTGTTTGCCGTAATGGATATGAAAACAATATTGTCAATCCCCAGAACGATCTCCAGGAAAGTAAGTGTTAGCAGCGCCATCCAGGCATCCGGGGAAGAAAAAATATCAAACATACGGAATTACTCTATTTTAACAGCGGTTCCCCGCTGCTTGTTTTTACTGTCACCTACGATAGAATATTCAAAAGTATACGAATTTTCATCCGTGGTAAGTATTTTGACCTGCACCGCCTTTCTTTCCCGCATGGAAGAAGGATGCAGTTTTCGCATAATAAACTCACAGTCATTCACCCACGACACCGAAGCGGTGTCTATGTGTTCTCCTATATAATCGATGTTAATGGAATCGTTGCGAACAAACCTGGACTTGACCTCTTTCCCGTCCAGCATATAATTAAACTCAAAAGTCCCCGTCCTGAAATCCTTACAATTTCGCTCCACATTATAGCAGGAAGCAAATAAAACAAGAAGAGACAACAGGCAGGCGGTTTTTCTTAATACATCCACAGCTAAAGGTGATTTTGTTTGATATTCCAACAAATATACAGATTAAAATGTATGGAATATACCCCGAAAATAAATCTTTCCACCTTATTTTTTATCGTTCCTGTATTCCTTAAATGTACCGTCCTTATAGAAAAATACAATACGCTCCACTTCCTTGCCGGGAATATCCGGAGAACCGTTTCCCGGAAGCATTTGAAGCGGGGAAGGTGAAGAAAACAGGTCGGGCGCATCCTGTATTTTTTCCCTCGGCACTTCTTTCTTATTTTCTGCCTGTTTATCCACAGGAAAAACTCCCTTGCCGTTTAAGAGCCAATACAACTCCACCTCGGGAAAAGCGTGAAGGATTTTGAGAACGAAATCCAGGCTCGGTTTATTCCTGCCCGAAAGAATGTGCGATATGGAAGAGCGCTGCACGCCTATCCTGTCCGCAAAAGAAGAAGCGCTTAAACCGTAAAAGTCCAGTACCTCCTGTAGTCTGTTATTAAAATCTTCCGTGTTTACCATTGTAAACAGATGTGTTAGGGGTTGATTCGTTACAAATGTAAACATAATTAGCTATTAAAGCAAAAAACAAGGTGCAAATCAACATAATTAATTAAACTTACACTATAGTTAGTATGTTTTTAATAACTGATATACTATTATTTAGATAACAATTATATTTGGGAGTTAATCTGCAATCATTTAATGGTAGTAATGCCCCGGGGCAGGAAGTATCTTTGTATATTCTTGTAAACATTCTTGTTGTTTTCTCTTGTTTACAGATGTAAATATTCTATTGTTTACTTTTGTAATCCTGAAAATGAATCTATGGAATTATTAGAATGGCATAACAATAACCGGGAAAGCAGACTGGCGGGAAGATATATTATTTCCGAAGATATAGTTCCCTTGTTACAGGAATACACGGATATGGGAGAACTGTCTGTTGTCGGACATTCGGTTGCCGGTCAGCCTATATATTTATATCGTATAGGAAGCGGTAGCAAAAAAGTGCTGATGTGGTCACAAATGCACGGCAATGAGTCCACAACCACCAAGGCCGTAATGGACTTCCTGGTATTTCTGAAGCAGGGAGGCGAAACTGCTGATGAAATTCTGGAACAATGCACCTTATATATTATACCTATACTGAACCCGGACGGAGCGCTTGCGTATACCCGTGTAAATGCCAACGAGATTGACCTGAACAGGGATGCTGCGGATTTGTCTCAGCCGGAAAGCTTTGCATTGCGTCATGTGTTTGACAAAGTTAAACCTCATTTCTGTTTTAACCTGCACGACCAGCGTACCATATTCAACACCGGAACGACTGCCAGTCCGGCTACTCTATCCTTTTTATCACCCGCAACGGATAAAGAACGCAATATTACCCTTCCCAGGCAAAAAAGCATGGAGATCATAGCGGCTGTCAATAAAGTACTGCAGGAATATATCCCGGGACAGGTAGGCAGGTATGATGATACTTTCAATATAAACTGTGTTGGCGATGCTTTTCAGACCCGTGGTGTACCTACTTTGCTGTTTGAAGCAGGACATTACCCGGAAGATTACGACAGGGATGTTACCCGTAAGTATGTTTTCTGTGCACTGGTCACAGCGCTGCGTTTTATCTCCGGCAATGCCGTGGAAGGCACTGGGTATAAAGCTTATTTTGACATTCCGGAAAATGACAAACGCTTTTTCGACATATTCATCCGCAGTTTCCCGGTTAAAACAGGAGAGGAAATCATCCGTAAAGACATCGGTATATTATATAAGGAGGAGCTTAAAGACCATAAAATAGCATTTACACCATACATAGCAGAAACCGGTGATTTAGAAGGATTTTACGGTCATAAAGAATTCGTAGCAGATCACCCGGCCATTCTTCCTATAGAAGAAAATAAATTAGAAACAAGTGTTTTGATTAAATTATTTCTTTAAATTAACCCTTTCTTAACAAAATATCCAAAGTTTTACGTGCATATATTGAATATTTTTTATTTTTTTGCATTTTAATATTCTGTTTTGGACAAAAGCAAATGTAAATTTATTTAGTTAAAGAAAGATTACTATGGCAAAGTTTAGATTAGACGAAGTAGATCACCAGATTTTAGATATGCTTATCGATAACACCCGTACACCGTTTACGGATATTGCGAAAAAACTGTTGATTTCTGCAGGTACCGTACATGTAAGGGTGAAAAAAATGGAAGAGGCCGGTATTATCAGGGGGTCTTCACTTACCCTGGACTATGTAAAACTGGGGTATGCATTTATAGCCTACGTGGGAATATTTCTGGAAAAAACGCATCAGACAAAATTCGTTATAGAGCGTCTTAATGAGATACCGAATATTACCGTAGCGCATGTTACTACAGGAAAATTCAATATATTCTGTAAGGTAAGGGCAAAAGACACCAAGCATGCCAAAGACATTATCTTCAGGATTGACGATATCGACGGGGTGGCCCGTACAGAAACCATGATTTCGCTGGAAGAAAGCATTAACGACAAAAAGCGTTTGATGCACTCCATTTTTAACGAAATGTAAAATTTTTGTTCATATCACATAAAGAACCCTCTCCGATTCTGTATTGGAGAGGGTTTTTTGTATCTTCGAATGGAAAAAAAAGAAGAGTATTTATGTTGAGAAAACCGAAAATTGAACGTTTTAACGAAAGTGTATTGTCTAAATATCAGATATACAACAGTATATTGATGACTTTACCTTTTGATGAAATAACCAATACGGGGGTTTTACTGCCTTTATTCAGTGAAATATGCGAAAAAGGATATGAAGAAAACAAAAATCCTTCGGAAATTGTAGAAGCCTTCTTCACCAAGTTCTATGACAATCCGGATGAAGAGGAGAAAAACGACCTGCTCTTCCGTTTTATTCAATATATAGAACGGCAGGTTGTATTGTTTGACGCCATAGAAGATGCCGCATTTCCCGTAATTAATAATATGGATGGCCGCGGTACACTGCGCAGTATTAAAGAAGAGGCCGAGGGTAAAAACAAGACGGCGGCGCTACGGGAGTTTCTGCAAAGATTCAAAGTAAGGCCCGTACTCACGGCCCACCCGACACAGTTCTATCCCGGACCGGTATTAGGGATCATTACAGACCTGACCAAAGCCATAAGAGACAATGACCTGAGCGTTATAGAAAAACTGCTGGCCCAGCTCGGAAAAACCCCGTTCTTTAAAAAGGAAAAACCGACACCCTATGATGAGGCCGTAAGCCTGATCTGGTTCCTGGAAAATGTGTTCTACCAATCCGTAAGCAAAATATACAATTATATACAGAACAATATTTTTGAGGAGATAGAACTGAACAGCCAGATCGTCAACCTCGGGTTCTGGCCCGGAGGGGACCGGGACGGAAATCCTTTTGTCACCAGTGAAATCACCCTGAAAGTTGCGGAGAGATTACGCCTTACCATACTGAAAAACTATTACCGGGATATCCGCAAACTGAAGCGAAGGATCACTTTTAAAGTAGTGGACAAACTGATGGGCGACCTCGAACAGAAGATTTACGAAAGTATCTATGTTTCCGCTCAGAACCCTACCTTAACTTCGGATGAAATGCTTTCGTCTTTGCAGGAGATCCGGGATATACTCACCAATGAGCATCAATCCCTGTTTGTAGAAGAGGTCAGCGATTTGGTCAACAAGGTTAAGATATTCGGTTTTTATTTTGCTTCCCTCGATATCCGCCAGGATTCCCGTGTGCACCATACGGTGATTTCGGATATCATCAGCGAATCCCGTGTACTCGGACTGGATATCTTCCCGGACAATTACGAGAAACTTTCCGAAAAAGAACAAATTGCTGTTCTCGGGAAAGTAACCGGAAAGCTGAACCCGGAGCTCTTTAAGGAGGAGATCACCAGGTCTACTCTCGAATCTATCTATGCCATTAAAGAAATCCAGAAAAGTAACGGGGAGCTGGGAGCTAACCGCTATATCATAAGTAATAACGGCAGCGCACTGAACGTTATGGAAACTTTTGCCATGATTCGCCTGTGTGACTGGAAAAATCCTTCTCTCGATGTCATCCCGTTGTTCGAGACCGTAGACGATCTGCAAATTGCCGATAAGGTAATGGAATCGCTTTATACCGATAAGGTTTATTCGGAGCACCTGAAAAAACGAGGGAACAAACAAACCATAATGCTCGGATTTTCCGATGGTACCAAAGACGGTGGTTACCTGATGGCAAACTGGAGTATCTACAAAGCCAAGGAAGTGCTTACCGAAATATCCAGGAAATACGGTATTAAAGTGGTCTTCTTTGACGGTCGTGGCGGTCCGCCTGCAAGGGGAGGAGGGAAAACACACCAGTTCTACGCTTCTCTCGGGCCTACCATAGAAAACGAAGAAGTACAGCTTACCGTACAGGGGCAGACCATCAGTTCTAATTTCGGAACCCTGGATTCCTGCCAGTACAACCTGGAGCAACTTCTCAGTTCCGGCGTGGTAAACGAAGTATTTGCCGACGAAGAAAACATTCTCCACGACATAGATAAAAATGTCATGCAGGAGCTGGCGGACATAAGCTATGCGGCTTATGTAGACTTCAAAAAGCATCCTAAATTCATGCCGTACCTGGAAGAGATGAGTACGCTCAAATTTTATGCGAAAACCAATATCGGGAGCCGTCCGTCCAAAAGAGGAAAATCTGATAAACTCGATTTCTCAGATCTCCGCGCCATACCTTTTGTAGGAAGCTGGAGCCAGCTGAAACAAAATGTACCCGGTTTTTACGGGGTGGGAACAGCTATCGAAGCGCTGGATAAAAGAGGGGAATTCGAAAGGGTACAGTCCCTTTACCGAAACTCCGCTTTCTTCCGCACACTTCTGGAAAACAGCATGATGAGCCTTACCAAATCCTTCTTTAAGCTTACGGCATATATGAAGGACGATCCTGTGTACGGCGAATTCTGGACAATCATATACGAAGAGTACCTCCGCAGTAAGGAAATGATCCTGAAAGTGACCGGGGACAAAAGCCTGATGGAAAACACCAAATCGGGGAAAGCATCCATAGAAATACGCGAAAAGATCGTATTGCCTTTGCTTACCATACAACAATTTGCGCTCCGCAGGATACAGGAACTTCGCAAAGAAGGAAAGACAGATCCCAAACAACTGGAGATCTATGAAAAAATGGTAACCCGTTCCTTGTTCGGTAATATCAACGCCAGCAGGAATTCGGCATAAACAAGACCATATTCTATCGTTACCGGCCACCGTTTGTTTTATGACAGGCGGTGGCTTTTTTATTGGGGGGTGTTGGTGGTTTAAAGTGGGTAATGAGTTAATGAGGGGGTATCTGAATAATTTAATCACCGAATAACCTGGTTAACGTGAGTTCGATTTGTATCATGCAGAATAACAGATAGTTAACTCAACCCCTGTCAGGTCGTCCCGAGGGTTGTCGGGAGTAGTCGAGACCTCTTTTATAGGAGTTAATCCCCCAAAACCTCTCGACTTTAGTTTATCCTGAGCCAAGTCGAAGGGCTACTCATGACACATTTTTATGAAAAATTGAATTTCAAACACATAAACAACTGTCACTAAAGGGAGCATCCCGATAAATATCGGGACGAGGAAAATCAGGCTCCCTTTAGTCCCGATAATTATCGGGAGGGGGTAAACTGATTTTCCGAGAAACCTGGTAAAAACAATTTTTGTCATGTACTAAACCCGATTTCATATTTTGTCCGGAAGTTCGTAACTTATTGGAAAATTTTCCCGGATGTTAAAAACAGGGGCGGAGTAGCCCTACCGACAATACCGGAATTAAAAAAGGAATAAAAATGAAACGTATACTGATTATCGGAGCTAATGGGAAAGTGGGTAAAATACTTTCCGGCAAACTAAAGGATTCCCCCGATTTTGACCCTATCGCCTTTATCCGCAATCCCGAACAAAAACCATTTTTTGACAAAATAGGCGTAACCATCCATATAGGAAGTATTGAAGGCAGTGTAGATGATATAGCCAAAGCCATGCATGAGGCGGACGCTGTGGTGTTCACTGCCGGGTCCGGGGGCAATACGGGAGATGATAAAACGCTTACCATAGACCTGGACGGGGCCGTAAAAGCGATGGAAGCGGCAAAAAAAGCCCATGTAAAACGCTTTATTCTGGTAAGCGCTTTAAATGCCGATAAACGCGAATACTGGAAAACTTCCGGCATTGAGCCGTATTACGTAGCAAAACATTATGCCGATTTTGTTTTAAAGACCACCGACCTGGATTATACCATAGTCCGGCCGGGAATGTTACTCGACAGCCCCGGAAACGGAAAGATCAATGTTTCTTTCCCGGAAAAAGAGGAGGGAGTGCCCCGTGAAGATGTGGCAAAAGTGATTGTAGAGGTATTAAAACAAGATCACACCATTGGCAAGATTATAGAATTCAATCAGGGAGAAACCCCTGTGGAAAAAGCTTTGGCACAGGTGGAAATCATCTAAAGACATCTTTGTACCACAATATCTTTCGGGCTACTCATCATAAGCGCGTTTCTTTTCCATACCCTCCTGTACCGGAGCCCACAGAAAAACGCTCCGTTTCTTTCCGTTTTTAAGCCCGGAAAACGGTCATTTAAGGGATTGCGTATACACCGAACCAGGTCCGGTTAGCGGCTTACCTGTTCCCTTTAGCCGCTAACCGGGTTGCTTCTGATGTTATACCCAACTGCTTTAGCGGCTAACCCAGTTACGTTGACCGCTTAAGGGAACGGGTATGAAATCGTAAGGGATCCCGTTTGCCGCATACACAGTTACGTTGACCGCTAACCGGGTTGCTTATGAATTCCTGCGCAATTGCTTTAGCGGCTAACCGGGTTACGTTGACCGCTTAAGGGAATGGGTACGCGGCTTAAGGGATTTCGTTTGCTGCATACACAGTTGCGTCGACCGCTAACCGGGTTGCTTGTGAATTCCTACGCAATTGCTTTAGCGGCTAACCGGGTTACGTTGACCGCTTAAGGGAATGGGTAGGAAATCGTAAGGGATTCCGTTTGCTGCATACGCAGTTGCGTTGACCGCTAACCGGGTTGCTTATGATATCCTATACAACTACTTTAGCGGCTAACACAAACCGGTTCGGCGTATACGTATTCCCTTAAATGGCAAAAAATGGCTCCGGATTATCCGGCCGGGGATACGATATGACGGTCTGGTGACAAAGGCAGGCATATCTTTACAGGCAGGCTACCCGTTCTGAAGTTGCCGGGAAACCGGCGGTGGCGCCATCCGTTTGACAGTTATGTCCCTACCGGTATTACACCGGCAGAGATGCTTTTGGTTGTAGCCCGGGGGTTTAACCGAACGGGGACTGTGAAGTCAGAGACATTCGGGTACATTTCCCTGCCGGATAAAACACCTGTAAAGAGCTGTTTGTGAATACAGAGTACAATAATCTCAAAGAGCATGAATATGCACAAGTGAAACCGACATGCTGGAAACAATCTTTAAAGCACAAACACGCATGATTGTTTTAATCGCCGGATCTTCCCGGCAGTAAGATGGAGGTTCCATCCCTCAATGCTTGGGAACAGGTAGTGACTATTGAAAAAGCAATAGAAAAAATACATAAAAATCAAATTATTTTAAGCGGGCACCAGTGGGGTAATTTATTGAACTCGTCGTTAAACTTTTTCCATCCCCGATTACTGGAATGTATACGACAGCCTCGGAGAAGCCTATCTTGCTGCCGGAAATAAAGAAATGGCTATCCTGAACTATAAGAAATCCGTGGAAATAAACCCGGAAAACAACAATGGAATTGCCATATTGAAGGAGCTCAAAGGAAAATAATTGTTATAAAAAAACCGGAAAAATTTGCGTAGACAAATAGCTACATATATATTTGTAGTCAAATAACTACGTAATGAATTTAAGAAGGGATGTATTTCAGGCCATAGCGGACCCCACAAGAAGGGCCATTCTTTTTTTGGTGGCCACACAGTCCATGACGGCAGGTACTATAGCTTCAAATTTCGATACTGCCCGGCCCACCGTATCCAGACACCTGAAAATACTTACCGAATGCGATTTGCTCAAACAGGAGCAAACCGGCAGGGAAGTTTATTACCACCTCAATCCGGAAAAAATGAAAGAGATAGCAGACTTTGTAGAACCTTTCCGAAAATTCTGGGATGACAGGTTCGATAAACTCGAATCCGTAATGAAGAACTATCAAACCCACAGCTAAAACCATATGGAACGAAAGACTAAAATCCATGCCGAAGAAGGCAAACAGGAACTACAGATAACCAGGGAATTTGACCTGCCGCTGGAATTACTTTTCAAAGCGTATGTAGAGCCACATATTGTGGAACAGTGGATGGGGACGAAAGTACTGAAACTGGAATGCAAAAAGCATGGCAGCTACCAATTTGAAACCACCGATCCTCATGGAAACAAGCACGGGTTTAACGGGGTCATCCACGAGTTTTACCCTGATCGCAAGATCACGCGGACATTTGAAATGGAGAACTCCCCTTTTGCCGTTCAGTTGGAATTCCTGGAATTTGAAAAACTTACGGACACCACCAGTAAACTCCATATGCAAATTGTATACAAATCGGTTTCTCTCCGGGACCAGATGTTACAGTTACCGTTTGCCCAGGGCATAAATATGGCCCACAATCGATTACAGGATATTGTAAAACAAGAGATTAGGAAGTAGTAATGCAATTGCCATTAACTCAGCAACCAAGCAAAATAAAAGTTTAGAAAAATTAACCCGGAAACCAATTAAAATAAAACATTATGACCAGAAGAAAAAAGATTGTCTATTGGATTGCCACCGTGTGGCTTGCACTGGGAATGCTTTCCACCGGCATTGTACAGCTCATAAAAATGGAGGAAGAAGTAGATATGATAACCCGTTTGGGCTACCCAGCCTATTTTCTAACCATATTAGGTGCCTGGAAGATCCTCGGAGTAGTTGTTATACTTATTCCCAGGTTTCCCCTGCTAAAGGAATGGGCTTACGCGGGATTTTTCTTTGCCATGTCGGGAGCCGTTTTTTCCCACCTGGTCACCGGAGATGCCCCGAAAGATCTTTTCGGACCGCTGTTATTGCTGACACTGACGATAGTATCGTGGTATTTCCGTCCTCCGGGCAGAAAACTCCTTGTAGCAAAACCGATAAATGACTGAACAGCAGACTGAAAAACCCGTTTTTGACAGAGACACGAATATTTTTCAGGAAAATTAATCCTCTTATCTGTTTGTGGCTGAAATTTATAGAAACTAATCCCGCTATGGCCGGGAGCAGGGCTTAACCTCTAAATTAAGATTGATAAAATGAACTCAAAAGTTGATGATTATATTCATAAAACCAAAAAGTGGCAAAAAGAGTTTGAATTGCTGCGCAAAATTATCCTGGACTGTCAACTGACCGAAGAATTCAAATGGCGGAATCCGTGTTATACTTTTCAAAACAATAACATAGTTCTCATTCATGGATTTAAAGAGTACTGTGCGGTCCTGTTCTTTAAGGGTGCCTTATTGAAAGACCCTCATAATATCCTGATTCAACAAACAGAAAATGTACAGTCGGCCAGGCAGCTGCGGTTTACCGATGTTCGGGAAATAGTGGAAATGGAAGCCATTCTCAAAACCTATATCTACGAAGCCATAGAAGTGGAGAAGGCCGGTTTGAAAGTGGACCTTAAAAAAAAACCGGAATTCCCGATTCCCGAAGAATTTCAAAAAAAACTGGACGAGATGCCTGCCTTGAAAACTGCGTTCGAAGCATTGACTCCGGGGCGGCAAAGAGGCTACCTGCTTTATTTTTCGGCTCCTAAACAATCCAGTACCAGGGAGTCAAGAATAGAAAAATATACGGAGCAGATTCTCAACGGAAAAGGATTAAACGATCGATAAAATCTATAAGAAAATAAATGGTATCCCGATAGAGGGGAAAACCATTTCTACACAGTAACAGAGAACGGAATGAATCCGAAAGTTGATAACTATATAGCGGAGGGTTGCGGGCGTTGTCCCCTTGGAGGGACTCCCGGGTGTAAAGTCCATGACTGGACCGAAGAACTGGAGCAGTTGAGAACGATTGCTCTGGATTGCGGACTGAAGGAAGAATTGAAATGGGGGGTTCCCTGTTATACTTTTCAGGAAAATAACATCGTAATAATAGGGGCGTTTAAAGAATATTGTGCGTTGAGCTTTTTCAAAGGGGCTTTATTAAATGACGTCAACGGCATCCTGAGAAAACCCGGGGAGAATACACAGTCGGGGCGGATCGTTCCGTTTACCGGTGTACGGGAAATAGTGGAAATGAAAACCATTCTGAAAACATATATTTACGAGGCCGTTGAAGTGGAAAAAGCGGGTTTGAAAGTCAGTTTTAAAAAGAATCCGGAACCTGTCCCTAAAGAATTACAAAACAAATTTGAAGAGTTCCCTGCCTTGAAAACCGCTTTTGAGGCATTAACACCTGGTCGGCAAAGGGGGTATATCCTTCATTTTTCCGGTGCCAAACAATCTGCCACCCGGGAATCCAGGATAGAAAAATGTATCCCTAAAATTCTCAGCGGAAAAGGGCTGCACGACCGGTAAATCTAACAAAAAGAGGAAAGGGCTACGGATAAAAATTCTTAAGTTTGAAATAATTGAAAACCCCGGGTTTTAACGCCGGAACAGAAACTTATAAACCATGATAAAAGAGAAAATCAGGACAGGCCTGCTATCCTTCGGAATGTCAGGAAAAATTTTTCACGCTCCCTTTGTCGAAGAGCACTCCGGATTCGATCTTACCGCCGTAGTGGAGAGATCCGAAAAGAAAGCGCATAAGACATACCCGGATATTAAAAGTTACGCTTCGGTTGACGACCTGCTGAATGATGAAGAAATAGAACTGGTGGTGGTCAATACCCCGAACAATACACATTATGAATTTGCTCTCAAAGCTTTACAGCAGAAAAAGCATGTGCTGGTGGAAAAACCGTTTACCGTAACCTCCGGAGAAGCGGAACACCTGTTCCGGGAAGCCGCCAAAAACAATTGTCACGTACTTCCTTATCACAATCGCCGCTTTGACAGTGATTTTTTATCGGTAAAAGAAGTACTGGAAAGCGGAAAACTGGGAAAACCGGTAGAAGTTTACTTTCGTTTTGAACGGTATAAATACACTATAGGCGAAAAGCGTTTTAAAGAAGAAACCGTGCCCGGAAGCGGATTGCAGTACGACCTGGGGTCTCATCTTCTGGACGGTGTTATTTCCTTATTCGGAATCCCGGTACAGTGGCAAAAAACCCTCGCCAAAAACAGGCCGGGTACACAAGTGGATGATTATGTTCACATTCACCTGGAATATCCGGAGGGGTTACAGGTATTTGTCACTACAAGTTTGCTGGTACTAAGCCCGCAGCCGGCATTTGTACTCAACGGCAGCAGGGGAACTTATACCAAATACCGTACAGATGTACAGGAAAAGCAGTTACTGGAAGGCGTATTTCCCGGTGATAGCGGATTCGGGATGGAAGACAAGGGCAGGGAAGGGGAACTCACCTGGCTGGACGACAATGATGTGAAACACACGGAAAAAGTACTTTCCGCCCCGGCTTCTTATTCCGGTATCTTTGAAGCGGCCTATCAAACGATTAGGAACAACAAACCATACCCGGTTACCAAAGCGCAGATCATAGCCCAGTTGAAGATATTGGAGGAGTAGATAATTGTCTTAAATACTTTATAATCAAATAAAGTACTGTGAATCGCTTTCGAATTTGTACTTTTAGACATACTTCACAGGAAAGTGGGCGTATGTAAAAAAGAGAAAGATGGCTGATAAAAATGATTTGGATTTCACCTACACCACCATAGACAAAATATTCCGTTTGAGTATGGGCGAAACGGGCGATTACAGCGGGGCGAAATACGACGGTGATTTTTCCCTGACACTCGAAGAAGCGCAGAAAGCAAAACATCGCTTTATTGCTGACAGCCTTAATATCGGCAAGGGGAGCAAAGTACTGGACATGGCCTGCGGATGGGGACCTTTTATAAAATTCATTACCGAAGAAAGAGAGGCGGAAGGTATGGGGCTTACCTTATCCGAGGGACAGGCCGCGGCCTGCCAGAAGAATGGCATGAAGGTATTGGTACGGGATTGCCGCTATATCAAACCGGAAGATTACGGAACATTCGACGCGATTACCTGCATTGGCGGTCTTGAGCATTTCTGTTCTGTCGAAGAATGGAAAGCGGGAAAACAGGAACAGGTATACAGGGATTTCTTCAGCACGTTAACCAAACTCTTGCCGGTTGGCGGCAGATTTTATATGCAAACCATGACTTTCAGCAAGAATATGCCCGACTTTGAGGCCATTGATATCCGCGCTAAAAAAGGCTCGGCTGCTCATGTTATGGCCTTGATGATCAAAGAATTTCCGGGATCCTGGCTTCCGTACGGACCGGAAATGGTTATACAAAATGCTTCACCCGGTTTTAAGCTGATCTCAAAAAGCAGTGGACGGCTGGATTATATAGAAACGATCGGGCAGTGGCGAAAAAGATTCAGGAAGTTCAACCTGAAAAAATACGGACTTTATCTTTCCTTATTGCCAAAATACATTACGGACAAAGAATTCAGGCACCAGGTAGATGTATTCCGCATCAGTCCCAACCGTATCTGTTTTGAACAGGAGATCATGGACCATTACAGGCTTGTGTTTGAACGGGTTTAAAACCATGAGATATTGGGTTATTGAGGGGATGTATATTAACATATTTTTATCAGGTGATGTTAATCTTTTTATAAAATTTATTCTTATATATATAGTAAATCACCCCGGAAAACCCGCAACACATATATGAGAAAACCAGGATAATGAATTGATTTCCGAAGGATTCCGATGGTCATCGGGACGGAATATTAATCTCACCTGTATAGCCAAGTGTTTTAACCTGAATACTTTATAATCTATAAATTTTGTATATTTAAAGTGTTGCCTTTGAGCAATGCAAAATTTGAACGATTAATAAATTTCATCACCTACTCTAAATCAAAAAAAATGGCTAGTAAAAAAGATAGAATAAGGAGACTGTTTGAAAACAGTAAAATACCCGGAAAAGAAGATATTAAATATTCCGGTTTGTTAAATGAATTTATTATTCCTTTTCAAGATGATTTCTCCCCGGACCAGGGTCCCGAATATATTTTACATTTTAGTATAAACGCCTGGAATATGGGCAATATGAGAGTATTCGTACCCAAAAAAGAATTTGACAGGATTATTACTCCTAAACCGGGGGAGAATATAGAAATAAATGTAGAGTTGTTAAAGAAGATGGTTGCCTATAAGGTATCTCATTATAAAGAATACGACCGTTTTATTACGGAATTCAGGTTTTCCGCAGGGAAAGATGAAGGGGAACAGGAACTCGTCCTACGGACCTTAGATAAAGCGACCTACATGCTGGAAAAAGAACGGGACAAAGAATCCGGTCTAATCAACGACGATGGTTTTAAAGAGAACTATATCGATCGCCATGCTATTGTTTTAAAACCGAAACAGCCTTTTTTGGATTGGGTCAACAGCTTTATTTCCGAAGATAAAGTGGAAAAAATTAAAGAATCCAACATTTATTTGGTTGATGATACCATTGATGACCTGGAAAAATGGCTGGAAAAAAACTTTGATAAATTATTCCGAATGGAACTGGATGAGTGGTATTCCAAAAAATACTGGCCTAAAAACCGTACGTACAAAATGTTCCGGCAATGGTTTCAGGCAGATGTAACCACCATGATTTACGATTTGGAGAAGGTGCCAATCCTAAAAGAGAATATTGAACCGCGGGACAGGGGATAGCCAGCTTTTACATAACATCATTACAGGGTGAATGGTAGTCAAGCCAATGAAAATCAAAGATTAATATTGGGATGTAAAGTATTTTGATTTTTTCAAGAAACCTTTTATCGCTTTATTGTCCGCATAATTTAAAGTTATGATTTCGGCAATGGCTTTATTTTTATCTTTAGCCTGTTTATAATATGCTTTGCATATGGCATATCCCATAAAATAACCCAAATCCCCGACTTTTGCCGAACTACCGTTGTACAGCCAGCTCTCAAAGTTTTCGGAGAACATTTCTTTCTTAAATCTCACCTTTAAGCTATCCTCATTTTCCCTGCCATATGTCAGAAAGATGTGTTGCAGTTCTTTTCCTAAAACAAGCTCCGTTATAAATTCACAAGCCCCTTCGTATATGGATTGCCCAAGCAGATTTTTCCCTTCTGTCTTTTGCTGTGTATGTACATATTCGTGTATGACAACGGGCACAATATTGTCTGATTGTTGCGTTTTGAAGAAATTTTCCAATCGTTTATCCGGAAATTCGGAAACATTGGTTGCAGCGTTCCCGGTCGCTATTTCGGTTCCGATCAAAACAAGAGAATCTCTGGTAGTGCCCCCGGAGCGTATGGCCGTAATACAAAAATAAATACTCGCTTCCCGAAACTTCGGGTAAAGTTGCTTGAATTTTGTGACAAACCTGCTTATTTCGGTCTCTTTATCTTTCACGATCAGGGTGTTGGATCGGATGGATTTCCAGAATTCCGGGTATTTATTAATAACGGAAACCAGGTCTTTTTCGTCAAAATTCCGCAATGTCATAAAAGCTTCCAGTCCTGCCGTAGCTTTACGGATATAAACCTCTTTCATTATGCTTAGCTGTTCCCTTTCTCCAGGTGTTTTTCGGATGCTGTCATAAGCCAGCCAGAAATTTTCAATATCGGAAGTATAAACCCCGCCATTGGGAGTTTGCCCATTTACCAGGCATGTGGAAAATATGGTTATGAAAAGAAGGAGTGCTTTTTTCTTCATTGTTGTTCAGTGGATTATATCGTTCACAATCAAGTATAAGTTAAAAAATAGTTTTGAGTTATACATTTAATTTCTCTACAATACGTTGTGAATCTCTGTGATAAAATAAGACCCGTGCCAGGGAAAACCACAAAGGGCTCAAAGTTTTTCACAAAGCCCACAAAAGTCAGGTTCTTTTGAAATGCCTATTCATTTTATAAGCATACAAATATTTAACTCTTGGTTTATGAGATTAATACAAATAGCATCTATGTGTATAATTCAAAATAGTTTATTGGATTAATAGTCCCCATGAAGGCTATCGGTTTTTTAGCCAACTCGCAATAACTCAGTAACTCAAGTAACCCAGAAACCTAATTTAATCTGCTTGTCTTATGCCGAAAACAATTTGCCAATTCCTATGAAGTACAAAGTTATTCTTTACAGCGGGAACCCTGGCTGTGCAAAAATGCCATATAAGAGGGGGGATTGTGACAAATAAATTATAACTTCTTAAAAATCTGTATATTTGGGATAGTTTCCTGATCTTAAGTAACGGAAAGGGAAAATGAACAGAACCGGTAAATGAGAGCACTGAATTTTATATTTCCTTAGTACTAACGGAAATCTTTATCTTGTGTCAAACAGGCCTGGCGGATACGGTTCTCACGATATTTACAGGAGTCGCTTTGAAGACGGAAATTACACAACCCCTGTAAATCTCGGTCCGGCCATAAATGCCCCGGAAATGGAGTACGATCCTTATATAACTCCCGAGGAGTTGAAGCGTTTGATTGTTAAAGTAGAATAGCCGGCTGTTATCCTTATCAAACTATAGGCTACAATTTTATACTTACGGATACCTTACAGTTGATCCCATTGCCTTTAATAAAATCATCATCCCTGGCGGACCATTGCGAAATTAACGGGTAATAGTCTTTATTAAACAAATTTTCTATACCAACCAGCAGGCTGGTGCTGTTGGTAAGTTGATAGGACGTAAAAAGATTGGCCAGGAAAAAGTTCCTGACAGGAGCGCGGCCGTACGAGTAACCGCCTCCTTCATTCGCTTCAAACCTGTCCCTGTTTCCAATATACGTTCCCGCCAGATTTACATGCCATTTCGGGGTAACCTTATAATTGATATCCCCCCTGAAAATAGAAGGGCTTATCCTGGAGCCATCCATGTATTCGTCTTCACTGTCATTGAATTTTCCATTGTCGTTGTTGTCGGTCTTACCTTCGATGGTGGATAACGAAAGATCAACATCCAGTTTGGTGTTCAAAATAACATTCAATTCAAACTCGGCACCGTATATTTTTTCGGGCAACCTGGATAACTCGAAAAAGTTGGTTTCGGGATTTATAATATAGGTTGTGCCCAACTTCTGCTTATTGATAAAATAATTTGCCCCATACCTGATCTTACTTGTCAGGCGGCCTTCCAGTCCCAGTTCAAAGTTATCGGTTATCACGGCCTTGGTCTCTCTTATATTATCACTTATGATATTCGGATCTGTAGCTATTCGCAAAATCCTGCCCAGTTCACCGACGGAAAAACTCTGGGAAAAGCTCGCATAGGGCTGGAGGAATCTCCATTTGTTATAACGCAATCCGAGGTTGTAGGTAAAGGCGTTATAATCCAGTTTTCCTCCTTTTACATCAAGTCCGCCGCCGGTGGTTTCCCCATTGTCACGATATATGGTGGTGTAATCATCTACATGGATGTTGATGATTTCATATCTTCCGCCACCTTTAAAAATAAAATCGTCTATTTTTGCTTTGACCTGCAGGTAGCCGGCGTAATTTTTCATATCCATTTCAGGGGTAAACAGCCTTCCGTCCGTCATGGGCTGGGCAGTTTTATTGCTCAGTATATCCAGCCCGTAAATGATATTTCCTTTAAAACGGTCGGACAAGGCGTAATCCGTGTTCAAATTGACCCTTAGTCCCTTCTGATCGGATGTAAGCTCCGGCTGCCCTTCGATATAACCTTGCGACAAGTCTGTATAGTAATCATAGCTGGCATAGATGGTCCTGAATTTTTGCAGGTAATAGGTTGCCGTCAGATCGGTGTTTTTAAAGATATCGCTCTTATTCAGGGAAAACCTGAGGTTGTGATTGTACTTCACTCCCTGACCCGCCAAACCGGGATCTCTCTCTCCAAAAACACCAAGGGCAGGGGTTTCGCCATAGACACCGGGAACTTGTTTCAGCTCCGATTTCTGGTTATTTCCAAAGTAGTTGTACATCAATTCCAGGTTGTACCCATTACCCGCATCAAAGCCGATTTTGGAAAAAAGGTTGTACCACTCGGTTTCTCCCAGCCCGTCTTTGGGAGATGAAATCTCCCCCTTTGCACTACGCATAATACCGAATTGCTTGTAAGCACCCCCGACGGTGTAATTTATTTTGCCTGCCTGTCCGTTAAAAAACTGGGACACATCCATTCCTGTCGTGTGGTTTGGCTTTACAAGAAAGGAGGAGGCCCCGATTTTTGTATGGGATTCCATCTTTCTAGCGGTATTGCCCTTTTTGGTTATATAATTGATGATACCTCCCTGGGCCCCGTTCCCATATATGGAAGTAGAGCCTTTGACCACTTCAATCCTTTCCACGGCAGAAGGGTCCAGGTAATTCAGGTTATCCGTCACAAAAAGGGGAGTGGACTGGGGAATTCCATCCACTAAAACCAACATATTACGACCTCTGAGTTTCTGCCCCCGGGTCTGTTGCCTGTTATTGGCTAACGAAACCCCGGGAATCCGCGAAACTATGTCGGAAATGACATTGGAATACTGCTTCATTTGCTGTATTTGCTTTGACGATAGGACAGAAACGGATGAAGGTACTTCGGCGCGAGTTTCTTTATCCCTGTTGGAAACGATTACCACTTCATCCAGATCAACACCGGATTCCTCCATCACAATATTCAGATCGGAAACCGAACTTCCGATATTTACCTTTAATTTCCGGGTAGTAAAGCTGATATGTGAAATCGTAAGTTCGCATATACCCTCTACAGAAAAGTTCAAAACAAACTTCCCGTTTTCATCCGTCTGTGTTCCGGAACCGGTTTTTGTTTCAAAAATATTCACTCCGGGCAGGGGTACGTCATTTATATCGGTAACTTTTCCCTTAAGCTGGTATCCCTGGGAATATCCGTTTACACAAAAAACCAAAGCAAGTGATAATAGTAAAGCTTTCATTTTATTTAGACTCATTTCAAATATCGGCGAAGATACTTATTTAAATCTAAATTGCAAGTAGTCCGATTTCATGATGTTTTTACTGTTTTCTTCCCGGACTTTCTTTTAAACTTTTAGTCCGGAACGGTGATAGGAGGGAGGGTGTAAAATAGAGTATGCCAGCTAATCTGTGTTGTGGTTCTCATAAAAACCATTACTTCTTAAAATTCAGTATATTTAACCTTAGCCGAGGTACAAATGTATATTTGTTAAGTACATACATGGCGAGTTATAAATCTCACGAACAAAAATCAGTACTGAAGCATTAAATTTTGATAACAAGTCAACTTACTGTTCTTTGTGTATACCTGGAACCTCCTTCGGCATCGCTCAGGACATCGCTTTGTGGTTGATATTTAATCACAGGGAGCACAAAGATTTGCACAAAGTTCACAAAGGCAAATTCAAATCAGTACTTTACAATGAAAGGACTAAAAATTAACGTATCGCTACTAAACAAAAATCATGAATAAAATAGTATTCTTATTAATCATTTTTTCCATTACAACAATCTCCTGTAATAAAAAAACAGAACCTGAATTTTCTATCCAATTGAATTTAAATGGATTCCGGGATGGTACGGATTTCAAACTCTTGAATTTGGACAAAAATGAATTCATTGATTCGGCAAAAATTTATGATGGCAAATTAAGTTTTACCGGCAGTGTAAAAGAACCATTTAGTGCGCGAATTCAGGCAGCTAAAATTGAATCATTGGTACTCTGGATTGAGCGAGGAATGATAAAAATAAATGGCAATAATGAAAATTTCGCTTTTTCAACTATTCAAGGAACTCCTTTGAATGAAGTTTATACAAGATATCGTGATGAACAAAAAAATCTTGCTCAAAAAAGAGATAGCTTAACCACACTAATAATAAAATCCATGTCCTCTCTATCAGAAGGTTCCGAAGAAGAGTTCGGAAGATTAAATCTTCAAATAAAAGATATTGATAGTGAGATGTTTGATATCAGGGTTAGAAGCATTGTTTCAGAAGCTCCCTCATTTTACACAATCAAAGAACTGTTTTTTTTAAGGAACGATTTCAATAAAGATTCACTTGAATTATTTTTCAATAAATTTCCCGAAAAGTATCAAAATTCCAAATATGGTGAGGTTATAAAAACTTACATTCGAAATAAATCCATTACTATCGGAGATAAGTATAGAAATATTAGCGGTATGGATTCTGAAGGGAAAAACATTAAACTATCAGAATTAGATGGCAAATATGTACTATTGGATTTCTGGGCGTCCTGGTGTGTCCCATGTAGAAAGGAAAACACTAATCTGGTTAAATTATACGATAAATATAAAGAGAAAGGATTTGAAATATTCAGTTTTTCTACCGATGACAATATAAAACTATGGAAAAAGGCAAATGAAAAAGATTCCATATCCTGAACAAGCGTTATTGACAGGAATGGTAGTTATAGTAAAATGTCTGCTTTATATGATGTTATGGCTTTACCCTCTACTTTTTTGATTAATCCTGAAGGCATAATAATAGCAAAAGACCTTAGAGGAAAAAAATTGGAGGACAGATTAATACATGAACTGAATAAAGAAATGAAATCCTTTTAGTAATGATATAGCGGTATGCTACAAAGAATATTAAGAGACTGTCTAAGTTTTATCCTTTTTCACTCTTTTCGTTTTGATGTGTTATAAGCGTTTTCCAGAAATTCCATAACTTTTTTATTGACTACTTCCGGGGATTGTTCGGCAGGGTAATGCCCGGCATCTTTTACCATCAAAAACTCCACCTGGTCATTCATAACCTGCTCTAAGCCTTCTTTAACAGCAGATCCCATAGCATATTCTCCGCCAATTGCTAAAACCGGGAATGAAATTGTTTTAAATTTCCGCGATTGTAATGCCAGAATATCCTCCTCCCGGGTTCTGTAATATCCAACTGCAGCCGCCAGGTATTCCGGTTTGGAATAGGACTTCAGGTATTCATTTCTGGCTTCTTTATCCATCCCGTTTGGCCCGGCACTGGAATCCAGAAATGAACCGTAATAATAGGATTCCCTCCCTGGCACCAGTTTTTCCGCAAGTCCTTCCTCGCGGTTAAAAGGAGCATGCCAGGTGGGATAGAATTTTCTGCCGGGCAAAGGAATATTTCTGTTTACGCCGGGTAAAAGCTCTTCTTCAATTATCAATGCCCGGGTCCGGGAGGCATAATCCATAGAAATCATATACGCAATGGTTCCTCCCCAATCATGCCCGATGATAGAAAATTCGTTTATTTCCAAAACATCAATCAACTTCATGACTTCTTTGGAGAGTGTCTCTTTTTCCCAATTTCCTTTTCCCGAAGATTGGCCGCCAAGTCCCCGTAGTGTTACAGTAATCGTTCGATACCCGGCCTTATTTAATTCCGGTATATTTTTTCTCCAATGATATGAAGTAATCGGCCAGCCATGTATCAGAATTAATACCGGACCTGAGCCCTGGTCTTCAATTTCCAGAAAGGTTTCGTTTTCAATATTAATTTTCTCCATTACTGATTTTATACGATTTATTTGTACATCCGGCCCATACGGTTCCTGCCGCAACAAGGTAAGCCACATTGTGTATTGCGTCTTATTTTCCCTTCTTAAAAATTTCGATTTAATCTCTCAGCGTATTGTGCAGAGTCTTAATAAGCCATTTTTCTTTTGTTTTTACAAAAATGCATGTAAGAATGCCTTTTAAAGTATAGGTTTCATCTCCAGATCCCAATGGCTTAAACCCCGGCCATGTACTCAATGCCTGAACAACGGCCACATCCGGTTTTAGAAATTCTATTTTACCGACTTTCAACCCAAAGGTTTTGGGCTGCCCCGTTTCCATTAACATTTTGTGGATTTGTTTATGGCCGTCAATATTATCTTTGTTGTTTTTCCACCAGCCTCCTTTTCGATTGATGTAATCCACATCATCGGTAAACAGGTTTCCCCAGGAATCCATATCGTTGTTATTCCAATGAGTGACATAATCATCCAGGGCGGCTTCTATTATTTGTCTATCTGATTTTTGTCCTGCTTCCATTTGCCCGGTGTTGTTGCGTATATGAACTCGTCTGGAGTTGTTCTGTTTTATAAAGTTACATTTATATGCTAAATACAAGAATACAAAATGTTATTTTTTGAAGTTTTTTAGTTTTCAACAGCTGGCCTGATATAGTTGGACTGTGACAGCAAATTAACCGAATCCTACGGAACCCTTGCCCAGTTCCAATGCTAAAACTCCTCCTATAATCAGTATTATCCCGATTAACTGTACCGGAGTTAATGTTTCCTGGTAAAGAAAAACCCCTAATATGGCTAACGTGGAAATACCCACTGCAGCCCAGATTCCGTAGGCTACTCCTATGGCCATACCGCTCTTTAAAGACAACGACAACAGGTAATATGCCCCGACGACACCTAAAATTGCTATGGATGAAGGAAGTAGTTTGGTGAACCCGTTCGATTGCCTTGTTGCCAGTGCACCGATAATCTCCGATATAATTGCTCCGAAAAGAAATAGATATTTCATATTTGATGATTTTTTTTACAAAGCTACCTGGCTTAAAAACAATATGAAATATGGGCGGAAAGAATCCTATGGATAAATTTATCCTTATCCCTTCACAGAAAGTACACCGGATTTATTTGTAACTTTACGTTGGTAATCCTAACGGGGGACAGCTTATGTATGTAAACAAAATACCTCAGACATTTGATTATGGTGTTACCGTTACTATGAAAGTTATCGGTGGAAAATGGAAACCTTGTATCATTGATTGTATAGCTAACGGAATCAACCGGCCCACACAAATTCAAAAAGCCATTAAACAAGCTACTTTACGGGTGATAAACCAGCAACTATGTGAATTATTGGATTATGAAATTGTCTCCAAGCAGACTTTCGAAGGTTATCCGTTAAGGGTTGAGTATACCCTTACCGCGTTCGGAAAAACCCTTCTTACGGTTATTGAAGCTATGCAGAACTGGGGGGATACCCACGCTGAAAAGGTTGCCGAACTCGCTGTGAAAAGAAATGAAAATGTAGCAAATGAACTTTAGTGTGTGGATATTAATGCGACGGAAAGGAATAGGACACCCCGGATAAAAACCAAAAACACCCTGCCATTAGAATAGATGGGGATTGGATTTAATATTGATGTCAGATATTAAAAAAACTTGATTCAACGCTGCACGTGATATGACTTCTTTTGTATCAGGGCAAAAAAAAGGCTATATATTCAGGGAAGATTACACGAACAATTTATAATGATGTCCACAAATATTTATATTTACTGAGGCAGAAGCAGCTAAGTTTGAGATTGCCCTAAATAACATGTTATAATTCGTACCTTTATAAAATGCATCGGAAAAGTGAGTGTATGTAAGGCAAGGGTATGCCGGAAGATACGAACCTGTCAAATAAATCAGATATGAACAAAACAAAAATTACCAGAGAAGACGTCGTTGAAGCGGAAAACAAACTTTTTTCGGCTCAACTTGTAAGTAATGTGGACCTGCTTGACCAACTGTTACACAATGACTTAGTTGCAATTGCACCAACAGGGCAAATTATAACTAAAGAAATGGACTTAAGCTCTCATAGAGTGAAAACAATGATTATTGAAGACGCTTCAACAGTAATTGAGGACATTAAAATAACAGGCAACACTGCAATTTCCATTGTAACAATGACTGCAAAAGGAAAAATAATGGAAACACCTATAGAGGGACAGTTTAGATATTTTAGAGTTTGGAAACGTTCTGACGACACTTTGAAAGTTATCGGCGCAAGTTTTATGCAATTACCTTGACAAAAAACACGGCCTAAACAGCCTGTCTCTTTAATTTATACCATATCGGCTGTCATT
This sequence comes from Sinomicrobium endophyticum, assembly GCF_052983315.1. Lineage (NCBI taxonomy): Bacteria > Pseudomonadati > Bacteroidota > Flavobacteriia > Flavobacteriales > Flavobacteriaceae > Sinomicrobium > Sinomicrobium endophyticum. Next base: position 20,329 of record NZ_JBRKIS010000046.1, on the reverse strand, counting down.
TTCCCTATAATGTACTTGCGTGGCGCCTGTCTTGAGCCCTTTGACAAGCCAGGATAAACTAAAGCTGAAGGATAGCTTTGCTTTACTCATACTCTTATTATTTGAATAAAGCAGAGTTCCCAAAATTTCTCCGAAAAGTTTTCTCTCCAAAACGTCCCTTAAATTCAGGAAAAGACGATGGCTTATGAGCCTAACACTAAGGTATAATCCTTCGTCTGTTGAAAATTTTTAAATATCTCTTCGGATTTTTTCATCAGTAATTCATACTGCTTAGCACCATGACTGATACGTTTTACTCCCAGTTTTCCCAATGTTTCATAATCCGGTAATTTTGGTGTGGTAAATACATTCAGCGGCAGATCTACTTTCGTTATAAATGATTTAATATCCGTTTCTTTTTCTATCAGCGGTAAAAATATGCCGTCTGCACCCGCTGTTTTGTAGATCAGAGCCCTGGAAACCGATTCGTTAAAGCTGTCCGGATGTTTGGTTGTATACGTATCTATCCGGGCATTTATAAAAATAGCTGTGGTTGCTTTAACGGCTTTAATTTTTGCCGCCAATACTGTCGCATCACCGAGTATACGTTTACCCTCTTTTACAACGCCGTCTTCCAGGTTAATACCGGCCACACCAATATCCGCAAGTTGCTTCACATACTTTGCCACCTGCTTCGGATCGTCCGCATATCCTGCTTCAAAATCGACCGATACGGGCACTTTGGCAACAGCTACGATGTGCTTCACGACAAAAAATAAGGCCTCAAAGCTGATCTCTTCTCCATCTTTAAACCCTAAAGAGTTGGCAATGGCATGGCTGGAAGTTCCCAATGCCGTATAGCCGGCTTCCTGTGCTAATTTTGCCGTATGTGCATCCCATACGTTGGCCAATAATAATGGCGTGTCGTTTTGGTGAAGCGCTTTGAAATTACTTGCTATGCTCATAATTGTTTTTTTAGGATTAGGATATTTAGTAAGGTACTGAATATAATTGAAGAAAGCCTGTAATTAAGAAAACATTATAATTATGTGTAAGCAGAGCTATTTCTATGACCTCTGAATCATTTGAACTATAATGTACTTGCGTGGCGCCTGCCCTGAGCCCTTCGACAAGTTCAGGATAAACTAAAGCCGAAGGGTAGCTTTGCTTTACTCACGCCGTTATGTTTGTTGAAATTCTATATATTTGAAACATTTTAAACCAATTGCAGAAACATTGGGAAAGTAATGAATATGATCAAGTTGTCTGTAAGTTGAAAAAATATGGAATGAAAATTGACAGGACCTCATTTGACAAAATATATGCTTCCAAGTTTCGGACTAAATTAAAAGACAGTATCGTACCTTTCGGAAGTACATGCAGATTTGAACAAAAACAAAATATTCTGTTAAGCCTGGCCTTCATGGCTGTTTTATCGATATGGTCATTATCGGGTTGGGGGCAGATAAGCCCGCAGCAAGTGGATACCACGAGCCTTGCCAAAGATATTTTATACAAAGGGATGATACAGGATGCCGTGCGCTGGACAGACAACAAGGGAGAAAACCTGGTAATTATAACGGAAACGGGTATTTACCCCGGAAAAACTAAAGAATGTGACCGCTGTAACAATGCCGAATTGTTCGCCTATCATTTCTCGGACAGCATTGGCAATACGAAACATACCTGGAAGGTCTATGATTATGTTAAAAATTGCCCCGTAGATATAATTGCCGGTTTTATAGAACGCACATTACAAGTTACCGACCTGGACGGGAATGGCACAGGTGAAGTATGGTTGATGTATAAGACAGGCTGCCGGGGCGATATAGGGCCGGACATCGTAAAGATCATCATGTACGAGGGAAGGCAAAAGTATGCCATGCGGGGAGAAGAAACGATAAAAACCCCGAATGGAGAATCCTTCGGCGGCAGCTATGTCTTTGACAATGCCTTTGGCAACGCCCCGGAGGTTTTTAGAAAATTTGCAAAATCGATGTGGACAAAACACGGCACACGAACCTATAAATAACCCTGCTACATACACACCCCGGGTTTTTATATTTTTTTGGGTGGGGCAACCCTTATTGGTGATAAAGAGCAAAAAGAATGGCTATAATGAGCATATCGGAGAAAAAGGAGAAAAAGAGGTAGATTCCCGCCTTTATTGCCGGCAGACAGGTTTGCCCGGAGCGACGATAGGAGCGAAGTGGTAATGTGTATGGAATGGGGTGTTTAGCCCTGATTTCAAATGTAGTTTCCCGTAAATCCGGACTTTATAAAATTCTGTATATTTGAAGAAAAGAAGAGATTTATGGGCCTGAAATTAAGACACCGCTTACCATAAACGAAAACGATGAAATTTAACTACCTTTTTCTCAGCATCGTATTGCTGAATTTTCATAGCCTCGTCCTCGTAGGTCAGGTTAGTCAACAAAATTCATCAACTCCTTTGGGTTTTGCCCAACAGGATAGTTTTTATTCAGAGGCCTTAAATGAGAACCGGAAGATGCATATTTATCTTCCTGAAAGTTTCCATGAAGTATCAAATGATCATACATATCCCGTACTTCTACTTCTTGAAGATGAATTCTTTTACATGGTTTCTGGTGTGGTAAAGCATTTGAGTTCAGTAGAAAGGATGCCCGAAACGATAGTGGTCAGCATTTTGGACATGTCATATATTCCTGCTGTCTATACCAATGGAAGTACCTTTTGGCCAACGGAGAAATTAGCAGACCAAAACCCGGATCCTTTTACCAAACACCTGAAAGAAGAACTTTTTCCCTATCTCAGATCAAAATACCGCGCTAACGATTTCAGACTCATCATGGGGCTTTCTTTTACCTCCATTTATGTTCATCACACTTTTGTAAAAGAACCGGGATTGTTTGACGCTCATATTGCCATTGCTTCCGGAGATATTTTAGGTATGGGCTATACGGAAGGGGAACGTTTTATTGATTTGATTGCGGATGAAGTGAAGAATCATCCCGGTAGAAAAAACTACCTGTATGTAACCTCTGCAGATGGTGATGGCGGAGGAAACTCCCCCGAAATCGGAGAGAACCTTATCGAACTGGACAGCATTCTTTCACCCCTTGAATCGGAAAATTTTAAATATATCTCAAAACTATTTCCCGATGAGGGACACTACGATGTGGCACTTCCGGCATTGATCGAAGCTTTAGGTATGGTTTTTCCAAAAAAAGAATGGTTTGCCAGGTATCGAAACATCGTAAACGAACCGGGAAATGCCATGCATAATATGGATAAATACTATGAACGGCTATCAAAAAAATATGGCTTCCAGATTTTACCAAGAGCAGAACGATGGAATAGTGGAAATAGGCTAAGCTTGATTGGTCCTTACCTGATAAAACAAGAAAGGGTAGCGGAGGGTATAGAAATTTTAGAAAGATGCGTTGAACTACGGCCCAACTCCCCCCATTTTTTTTATGAACTTGCAAAAGCATACGAGAACGATAATCAGATAGAAAAAGCTATGGTGACATTGTCCAAAGCCTATGAGCTTTCCCGTCAACTGGAATTACCGAGTTCGGAACAATACTTGAATCACCTGGAAAAACTAAAAAAGAATGCTAACAAACAATAAGTTCCATGAGCAAACATGGGTATTGGTCACTTTTAGCCGATAAAAGTTATTTATCTGAACTACAATTACTTGCACGGTACCTTCCCTTAGCCTTTCGACAAGCTAAGGATAAACTAAACCACTATGGACTTGAAGTCCATAGGTTTTTAAATCTGACTAAAGTCAGCAGTACGTGATTACTCTAATATAAAAGCATCGCTATCATTATCTGAAGTGCGATGATGCTCCAAATATTCATTGACCATCTCATCCGTAATATTGCCTGTACTCCAACATCCAAATCCGATCGCCCAAAAATGACGACCCCAATAACGCTTCCTCAAGGAGGGAAATTCTTCTTGTAATTTCCGGGAACTGCGCCCTTTCAACTTCTTTACTAAGCCACTGATAGATTGTGAGGGACGATACTCGAGGTGCATATGAACATGATCCTTACTCACAACTCCTTTGAGAATCTGTACGCCTTCTACGTCACAAACCTGGATCAAAATGGAGCGGCAACGGCGTTGGATATCCCCCGTTAAAACGCCGAAACGATATTTAGTGCTCCACACTATGTGTACTGTTAAACGTGATACCGTATGACCATTGACTCGCTGATCTCCCATACTCAAAGATAAAAATTTTTAGAAGCTAAAGCGAGATGCACTAAAGTGCATAGGTTTGACTTTTACTGAGACCACTAAAGCCGAAGGGTGACTTTGCTTTACTCACACTCTTATTGTTTGAATAAAGCGGAGTTCGTGAAACCTAACGCAGTGGTTCAGCACAGCTAATCTCCTATCGTCGATTTGAGAAAAAAGCATCCTGCCTTTTATGATCTTCTGAAAAGTTTTCCTTTCTGAACTTCCTTAAAAATGTAATGGAACACTCCCTGCCTGCCGGCAGGCAGGTTTGCCGGGAGTGGTAGTAGGAGGGGAGGGCAATGTGTGTGGAATGGGTTATTTGGCCTAACTTTTGATGTCTTCCTCTATAATTTACGGTTGCTAAACATTTCCTTATTAATAATTCAAGTAGATGAAAACCAAAAGATTTAAAATATTGATTCTAAGTCTGGCATTTGTATTTGGTTGTGAACAAAAAAATGAGCTTAAAAAATCAGATTTTAGAGTAGTAAAAAATTATACCGATTTTGCTCATAAAATGGAAAACAATGACACTTTGAATATTGAAGTAAATTTATCAATGTGCTTGTGGGAGGAATTTGATCAAATTGAAATCACGAAAAGCAATGACAGTATATATTTACAGCTAAAAGAAAAATTTGTGATGGAAGACGATACTATCATTCGCTTTCCGAAAGTTCTCTATAAATTTAAAAACGACACCCTCAATCTGGAAAAGATGATGTTGGATTTTGACATTAACTATACCAAGAAAACAGCCAGCCCGTTTTTTATTATTACAAATCCGAAAGAGAAAGACACAATTATACTGAGATCAACGGGACTTGGTAATACAGGAATGAATATGGAACGTTATCTTAGCCTGATGTCTGAATTGTACCCCGAAGAAATGAAAAAATACAGAATGGAATATTTAACACCACTTTAAAATCAGTAGAAAATAGTGATATTACAACTGTATTTTTTTATTGGTTTATGCGAGTTTTTAATCAAATTCAGAATCATAGTATCCAAATCTTATTGTTGCTTTATGAAATATGATTTGTGTTTCAGTTTCTGTAAACTCAATATCATCGAAAAAAATTGTATAGCTAACATTATTAATTCCAGTATGTACTCTTCCTGAAAACGAAGCTCCTTCCAATTCATAATCTTCATAAATCATTCCCGTATGGAACTCCCAAGTATCGTTTTCTTCGACTAACCTTGCACTTATTCTAGCATGAGGAACATTAGTGGGGTGTGTTTTGGTATAAGGTTCAAACCCAAGAAATGTAAAAGTCATATTCGGGTTATCATTAAAAATAACGCAGTCATTGGGCTCAATAACAAAAGATTCTAGGAATTTTTTTTCCAAGCAAATAGATATTTCTTCATTATTGTCATCAATATTATTGTCATCATTATTCGAGCAACTTGTTATACATATTAATAATATCAAGTAAGATACTTTTCTCATACGTTTATTATTGATTGTAGCTAACGGTTAGGGCATACGGTCTTGTGGCAGGATATCTAAATCTCCATAACTTACTGATAAACAAATTATTAATACCGGTATATTTTTAATGGCATCTAACCCGACCACCCCAAAATACTCCTGATTTCGCCTAATTTTATTTTCACGCAACAAAACTTGCTGCATGACCTTATAAACATCATCGGAGTTTAAAATTCTTATTTTTTGTTCCTGGGTAAGACGTGCGTTCATAATTTCAAATATACGAATTGTGTTAAGTAAAAATATCTCAAAATTGAAGAATATAATGTTTTAAAGATTTTAATGCGATTTCCCGTAAATCATTTATATATTAAAATTCTATATATTTGAAAGAAGACAAGATTATCTCATTTTAAAAGACTGGAGTACTTGATTTCAAGATTCAAACAGGGTTAAATAGTGGTAGAGTACCGTACATCCATAGAAGCTATACACAAAGTTTATGATACCAATGGCAGCAGTCCGGTATTGGTTACCTGTGATGATATTGAAGATTGGGTATGTAAATACGATCAATCGGTTAATTCCCTGTTCAATGAGTTTATTGCTTCAAGATTCCTAAACCTTTGGGGGCTGTCCACCCCTCCAATGAGCTTGGTAACGGTATTACCTGAACATATACCGAATACTATGATTGGAGGCCGTTTGCAAACTCGCTTTTTTCGGAAGCATTGTTTTGGTTCAAAACTCCTTCTTCATGCAAAGGAGGTGGATGAGTTTTTTGAGATCTTTAAGAGTAACTATTATGAACTGGCCAAGATCAATTCCCGGGAAGATTTTCTAAAGATTGGCTTGTTTGATTTATGGATTTCTAATGAGGACAGGAACCACAACAACTACAACCTGATTTTGAAGCCCGAACAGGACGGAACATATACCTTTAATGCTATTGACCATGTGGCTTGCTTTAACAGTGGTGGTCTGAACATGCCTCTCTACCATCTTACTCAGGATGAAACGCTTCTGACAACAGATGCAGCCAAGATTCTATTCAGCAAGGGAGTGAAATTAAACGCAGCGTTAGACAATTTGGCCGAAGATTTGTATCTTTGTAGTAACGAATGTCATGAAAACTTGGAGGATATTTTGGCAGATCTGCCGGATTCTTGGGGCATAGATAGAGCACAAGTCAGAAACTACATTGAACAGATTTTTGATAAGAATTGGCTGCAACAGACCGAACAAATATTCAGACAATACGTACAACTTGGCATTCATTAATAGAAAAGATGAGCACATTTTATTCCATACTGTATGTTCCTATTCGTCCATCACTGGACGAGAAGGTGAGTATTGCCTTGTTTTTGAGGCAGGACAGTGAGGTCTTCTTCCATTATTCCGTTCCAAAGCTCAATATTGTCAAGCAGTTAATTCCTACTCCGGCTTTTGGTTTGTTGAAATCCTACCTGAAAAACATTGAAAGCAAAATCACGGAACTTGATGGTAAGGTTGAAAATGGAAAGCTCCGGTTAAATGATGAAAAATCGGTACGCTTCATTGAAGAAAGTTACTTCAGCTATTTGTCTCAATACTCTAATAATCTGCTTTCATTCTCAAAACCAAAGCCGATCAATCTTAAAGTAAACAAGGAACTGTTTGAAAAGCTGTTTGAGAAATATGTATTTGAATTGGAGCACCTGGAAGAAGTTGTGAAAAAGCAAACCATTTTTCAGAAAGTCAGGAAAAACCTCTATCCCAAGATTCAAACCCACGTAAATATTGACCGCCACCTGACATCAAACGAGATTCCTAATCTGTTTGCATCGACAGACGTTGATTTTATTGGTAAAAATGAAAAACCTGTTGCCGGTCATACATTCGATTTCTTTAAGAGAAATTATTTTCTTGATAATGATGTAGCAAGATTCATAGGACTTACCAAAGCATTTGAATTGAACGGCAATAACAATGGTCAGTATTACGTAATTGGAAAGGAACCCTCGAAAAAGACTCATCCGAATCAGCATAAGACCTGGAAAACTATTCATGATTCCGATTTTCTTGAATTTGTTCCGTTGAATGAAATTGAGAAGATTGACAAGTACATGAAACTACACAACGTGCAACCTTTCTTCGATGAAGAAAATATCGTTACACAAGAATAATCAATAAGGAATTAAGCCAATACGAAATACAGAACATCAAAAACAGATTGTAATTTCTATTTGACATACTATTAGGATGTATCAAAATTGGGAAACGTCCAACAGAAGCGAGAACGAATAACGGCTAAGAAATTTTACAAGGGAAAATGCGGCAGGGAAAATTTTTAGCGGTTACGGACACCCGGGCCATAACTTGCTTAAAACTTTTCACGGACAAAATATTTAGTATAGCGTAATTATCAGGCAACAGCCAAAACGTTCTGCTTTTTTAGCGCTGGCCAGGCGGCTGGAAATTACTCACATTGTTTCCATTTGTTTTTTTATAGGAGTTCGTGAATGCTTCGCATTTGTGTGTGAAAATAAATGCCTAAAGCATTTAATTTTTACAAAGCAATAGCACGTCGGCAAAGCGGCATTTTTATACTTCGATAAACTCAGCACAGGCGCCACGGCAAATTATAGTTAAAATTCCGGTCGTTCTTAAAAAGCCGAATTTGACTTTTTTCTTTAAAAGATTAAACGCTCAGGAAAGCCCGATCTTTTTGGGTAAATTACAAGATACAGGTATTTGAACTATAATTTATATTATGTAAAATAGAATATTTCGAATACTACTCTATACCTGGAATTTTAATAAGACGCATAAATTACGACAGAAAAACAACCCTCTCATAATTCGCGTATTTGAAAATTTCCGGCCATTGGTACGGAATATCAAAAATATGAGCACTATGCCAAATGACCGTAGTAATGATTATGTGAATCATTTTGTATGCAAATTTCTCAAATCCTGATTTCTTAAAATTTTCACCCTTAAAGACACTTTCTCAAAACTTGTGTATTTGAAAGTTTCCGCACAAACTATCCGGAATATGAAAATTATGCACTGGTCTATAATGTTAGATCTTTTATATCCGAAAGAATATTCCGGTTAACTCACTATCCCGGAAATTATAATTTTAGTGAACTTTCTCCTTTTCTTCTATTTTACATAATAAGGCCCCTCCCTAAAAGATTCATCCCATAAATAAGTTTGTACTCCGCATTCCATTCAACAAAAAGCCGGATGACCTTTCTTTCCAAAGATCATCCGGCTTTTCTTAAATTTTCTATCCTGTAAAAACTACGATATACGCTCTATACGTGCACCTATGGCCCGCAGGCGTTCATCTATGTGTTCGTATCCGCGGTCTATTTGTTCTATATTGTGTATTGTTGAAGTTCCTTTGGCGGAAAGCGCTGCGATCAACAAGGCTACTCCCGCCCGTATGTCCGGAGATGTCATGGTGGTTGCTTTCAGTTTGGACTGAAAATCATGGCCTATCACCGTAGCCCGGTGCGGGTCGCAGAGAATGATCTTGGCCCCCATATCTATGAGTTTATCCACGAAAAACAGGCGGCTTTCAAACATTTTCTGATGTATAAGCACACTTCCCCTGGCTTGTGTTGCTATTACCAGCACTATACTCAACAGGTCCGGGGTAAAACCGGGCCAGGGTGCATCGGCAATGGTTAGTATGGAACCGTCGATAAAACTCTGTATTTCATATCCTTCCGTATGTGCCGGAATATAAATATCATCGTCCCTTTTTTCTAGTGTAATTCCGAGTTTACGGAACACATTCGGAATTTGCCCCAGGCTTCCCCAACCGACATTTTTAATGGTCAGTTCGCTTTGCGTCATGGCGGCGAGGCCTATCCAGCTGCCTATTTCAATCATATCAGGGAGCATGGTATGCGTAGTGCCGTGCAATTTTTCCACGCCTTCAATGGTGAGCAGGTTGGAACCTACTCCGCTTATTTTGGCTCCCATGCGGTTCAGCATGTTGCAGAGTTGCTGCAAATAAGGTTCGCAAGCCGCATTGTAGATAGTAGTAGTACCTTCCGCAAGAACAGCGGCCATAACTATATTGGCCGTACCGGTCACAGAGGCTTCATCGAGCAGCATATACGTCCCGTAAAGTTTTTCGGCCTCCACACCGTAGAAATACTCTTCCCGGTTGTAGCGGAACTTCGCACCGAGCTTTATGAGTCCTTCAAAATGCGTGTCCAGTCGCCTGCGGCCTATTTTGTCCCCGCCCGGTTTAGGTATGTATCCCATGCCAAACCTGGCAAGTAAAGGGCCAACGATCATGATCGATCCCCGGAGTCCCCTGCCGTCTTCCTTAAACTGTTCCGCCTGTAAATAATCCAGATCTACATTGTCTGCCGTAAAACTATACGCTCCCTTGCCCAGTTTTTCGGTTTTCACTCCCAGGCTTCCGAGCAGGTTTATCAGTTTATTGACATCCAGTATATCGGGAATATTGTGAATGGTAACCGTTTCTTCCGTGAGTAAAACGGCACATAATATCTGTAAAGCTTCGTTTTTTGCACCTTGCGGGATGATTTCCCCTTGCAGGGCGTGACCTCCTTCTATTTTGAATATACCCATTTAAAGACCATGGTATTTAAAAAATTTCAACTCCTCCCCTTTCCGCTTACCGTAAAGAAAATAAAATTGAAATCGGGATTTGACTAATATGTTCTAGTAGCGTTTTTTATTACGGTTATTCTTCCCGTTGACGTTACTTCGGTTCTTCGGATTGGTTTTTCCGGTGCTGTGCTTGGTTTTTCCACGCATAAGATCATCACTGTCCGAAAGATCTTCGTCCCATTTGGCCAGGTTGATTTTACCATCACTCAGTTCGTAAAGATGTCCGAAAATAACATCATCCTCAACCGTGTCTTTATTCCAGTTCAGGAAGCTCTTTTTCATGTGATTGGCAATAGTGAATTTCAATCCTTCTTTCAGATCGCTATCTTCCCAGCTGTTACACACATCGATCATCCTTTTTATATTATTGCCGTAAAAACGGTATTTCGGATGGTTTTGCGGGTATTCCAGGGGTTCCGGCTTTTGCTCCAGGAGTTCTCTTTCCGGTTTCGGGTACGGGGAATCCACATCGAGCCGGAAATCGGAAATGATAAAAAGTTGATCCCAGAGTTTATGCTGAAAATCGGGAACATCCCGCAGGTGAGGGTTAAGATTTCCCATAACACCGATAATGGCCCTGGCAACCTTATTGCGCTCATCCCTGTCATCTATGGATATGGCATAATCGATCATCTTCTGTATATGCCGCCCGTATTCGGGAATTATGAGCCTCTCACGCTCTGTATTATATTCTAAATTGTCCGTCAAAATATTATAAGGTATTAAATAATTTATGTTATTGAAGTACGACTAACTATGGGGCGAAGTGAAATAACGGAGTGCAAAATACTAATTTTTTTCCAAAACCGGATTAAGATTCCTTATTATCCGACAAATAAACAACCGATAAAAAAGAATAACGGAATCCGGAATTTCTTTTTTTCCCCTCTTAGAGCATGTTTAAAAAGGATTGATTCTAGCGAACCTGCCGGCAGGCAGGAAATGATGATTTTTGTTCCAATTGAATTCTTTTTAAACATGCTCTTAAAGTGAGATTACTCCTTCTACCTCACCCACTTCTTTATATTTTTCTATCACAGCATCTGCACTTTCCATGATCAACTGAACCGAAACCGAGGTATATTTCCCGTTAGAAGATTTCTTACTGTTTATCACTGCCCCTTTGTTGTCAAAAATGTCTTCGATCCGCGTTATTTTCTCCTTGTCCGTCGGGATTATGAATTTGTATAAATAACTGGATGGCCAGGTAGTGGTATTATTCAGTTCTTCTTTTAATCTTTCGTAGAATTGCTCTTCCTTTTCCGAACCCATGTCTGAATTTCCAAATATTAAGTGTCGTATATCGCAAAGATACATCTTCTAACGGAATTTTCTCCGCTATATTACATTAAACCCAGGGCAAACGCATTAAAAAAACTTTAATTACAAACCGGAACGCCCGGGGCTTCGATACACCCATCGCTGCGCTGGGGCACTCAGCCGCTTACGCTCATGCAACTAACTGTAATTTGTAACTTGCAATTCACAACTTGTACCGGTCACAGAACAAGATTTTGAGGCCCGGGAGTAAAAAAACAGGGAATCCGGGGGGAATATATGCCCCGGAAGGCATTTTCATTTTTTAGTTACACCGGCATTTCCTTATTTTGCATCTTTTATGGAAATACTACTATCATGAGGTTAATACCCGTCATAGGTTTGGAACAGACCGAAAGTCCGTTTGGCCACGGGTACAGGAATGATGGTAAAATAAGATTATTAGGTTATTCCATCCGTTAGGAAACACCTAATAACCCATTAACTAAATAACCCAATAACTATCGGAAACAGGGTTTTAAACCCGCAAACCGAGACCAATAAAATACGGTGAATACGAAGAAGATTGTAATAACAGGTGGACCCGGAACGGGAAAATCATCTGTATTGGATGAATTTACCCGGAGAGGACACACCTGTTTTCCGGAAATATCGAGACAGGTCACGGCCGAAGCACAGGAACAAGGTATAGATCAACTATTCCTGACGGAGCCTTTGTTGTTCAGTACCAAACTGCTGGAAGGGCGAAAAAAGCAATTTACGGATGCCGGAGCGCTCGGTATCGAAAGGGTTTTTATAGACCGCGGCGTGCCCGATGTCCTGGCCTATATGGACTATGCAGGTTCGTCCTATCCGGATTTTTTCAGGGAAGTGTGCCGGCATTGTAAATATGATGAAGTATTTTTACTCCCTCCGTGGGAAGCTATTTATGTGTCTGATAAGGAACGCTATGAAGATTTTAAACAGGCCGAGGCCATTCACCGTTTTATAAAAGCTACGTATAAAAATTACGGATACAACTTTATAGAAGTCCCTACGGGGCCCATACCCTACAGGGCGGATTTTATACTGGAACACCTGGAAATGATCCTCCGCAAATGAGCAGATAAAGAGATTGCCGGGAGTGCATTTTTCCGGCATTTCAAAATAAATACGGGAGATAACCCGAAAATACAACCTTAAAACCCGGCGCTACGATAGAACCGCTTCAAATATTGAACAAGTACTGGGGGTTCGACTCCTTCCGGCATCCGCAAAGGCAGATCATCAATGCTTTACTGGACGGACAGGACGCTCTTGCGCTCCTTCCTACAGGCGGTGGAAAGTCTGTTTGTTTCCAGGTCCCCGCACTGGCCAGGGAAGGCATTTGTATTGTGGTGTCTCCCCTGGTGGCCCTTATCAGCGACCAGGTAGAAAACCTCAGAGCCAAAGGCATTAAAACCGCGGCCCTGGCAGGAGGATTAAAATACGACGAAGTAGACAGTATACTGGACAACTGTATTTACGGGAATTATAAATTTCTCTATCTCTCCCCGGAACGACTGCAACAGGAAATAGTCCTGGAAAGGATCCGGCAGATGCCCGTAAACCTGGTTGCTATCGATGAAGCACATTGCATCTCCCAGTGGGGTAACGATTTCCGTCCCGCTTACCGCAACTGTGCCATACTGAAAGAGATGTTTCCGCAGGTACCAACAGTAGCCCTTACAGCATCTGCAACGGCAAAAGTTGTAGACGATATACTGGAAAACCTGCAGATAAAGGAGGCTACCGTGTTCCGGAAGTCCTTTGCACGCACCAATATCGCCTATATGGTCTTCGAAGAAGAAGACAAACTGTACAGGCTCAAACAAATACTGCGTAAAAACAGGGATTCGTCTATCGTATACGTCCGCAACCGCAAAGCCACATCGGAAATAGCGGCGCATCTCAATGCCAATAATATCACCGCCGATTATTACCACGGCGGAATCACCGCCGAAGAGAAAAGCGATAAACTTCGCCGGTGGCTGAACAACACCACACAGGTAATGGTGGCCACCAACGCTTTCGGCATGGGGATTGACAAGCCGGATGTAAAAACAGTTATCCACATGCACCTGCCGGAAAATATGGAAAGCTATTACCAGGAAGCAGGCAGAGCAGGCAGAAACGGGGAAAAAGCGTTTGCCGTGATCCTCAAAAACAGCCAGGACGAACAACACCTGAAAAAACAGTTCCTGGATAACCTGCCCGATGTCGCTTTTATTAAACTACTGTACAAAAAACTGAACAACTATTTTCAGATATCTTATGGCGAAGGAGAAAACACTACCTTTTCCTTTAACTTCAACCATTTTTGCTCTACCTACCATCTAAACCCGGTACTTACGTACAACGCACTTAAACTGCTGGACCGCAATTCGGTTATCTCGCTTTCCGAACAATTCGAAAGGAAAACCACCGTACAATTCACAGTAACCAATCACCGGTTATTTCAGTACATGGACAAAAACCAGCGTTCGGAACACATAATCCAGGCTATCCTCCGTACATATGGCGGTATATTTGATAACGAAATCAAGGTGAACCCGCAACTGATAGCCCAAAAAACCGCTTCGGAAGAAAAAAGGGTGATCGCGGTGCTGGAACAACTGGCTAAAGACGAAATCATTTCCTATAACGCGGAACACACGGACGCCCGTATTACCTTTCTCGTGCCGCGTGAAGATGATATTACCATAAACATCATTGCCAAGGGCATTAAAAAACAGAATAAACAGAAATACGAACAGGTAGACTCGGTTATCCGGTATATAGAAGACGATAAAACCTGCAAAAGTATCCGGATACTTTCGTATTTCGACGAAAATAACGGTACGGACTGTGGTATATGCTCCGTGTGCATCCGTAAAAAACAAAACGGTATTTCCGGTGAAGTACTAAAGATCATTGAAGAAGAAACCGTGAAAGCCCTCAGGCAAAAAGGTATGACCTCGAGAGAACTGACGGAAATACTTACCTTCAAAGAAAAATATGTGCTGGATGTTTTAAAGAAACTTCTGGAAGCCGGAAAGATACGTATAAACGATAAAAACGAATACGAAGTTAACCAGTCCGGAGTATCCGGATAGCGACTAAACATCCTGTAAAATACTATAAAAGAGTTTCGGCGCAGACGCCGTAGTATTTCAAATCTCACTTAGTGAGTAAAACAAGGGATATGAATACGCTAAGGTGTATTCCCGAACTTCAAATCTAATATCAAGAACAATGAGAAACTTGAGAATTGTATTTATGGGAACTCCCGATTTTGCCGTGGGAACCCTAAAGAAACTGGTAGAAAACGATTATAATATAGTAGGTGTTATTACCGCCCCGGACAAACCTGCGGGCAGAGGCAGAAAAATTCAGGAGTCTGCCGTAAAAATATACGCCGCATCACAAAATCTTAACATCCTGCAGCCCGAAAACTTAAAGGATGAACAATTTCTTTCCGGGTTGCAGTCTCTGGAAGCCAACCTGCAGGTGGTTGTCGCTTTTCGCATGCTTCCCCGTGCCGTATGGCAAATGCCCCGGTACGGTACCTTTAATCTCCATGCTTCACTCCTCCCCGACTACCGGGGAGCCGCTCCCATCAACAGGGCTGTTATGAACGGCGAAACGGTTACGGGGGTAACCACATTTTTTATCGATGACAAGATAGATACCGGCGAAATCATTATGCAAACGAAAACCAATATTGGTCCCGAAGAAAATGCAGGAGACCTGCACGACAAACTGATGGATGCCGGAGCCGGACTCGTACTTGCTACTGTACGGCAGATAGAAGCAGGTGAAGTGGTAACCCAAAAACAGGAAGAACCGGAAATACTGAAAACAGCCAACAAGATACATAAGGATACCTGTAAGATAAACTGGAACGGAAACATCGACGAAATTTACAATCATATACGCGGACTTAGTCCCTATCCTGGAGCATGGACCATACTTACCGATGGAGAAAAGGAAGACCAGGTAAAAATATTCCGTGCAGAAAAAGAAAAAACAGGGCACTCCGAACCTGCCGGAAAGGTCATTACCGGAAAGAACGAAGTGAAAATTGCCGTTAAAGACGGGTTCATACGGCTGCTGGAAATCCAGCTTCCCGGAAAACGAAAAATGCACATTACCGATGTACTTAACGGATATGCTTTCGGACCGGAAGCCAATGTAAGCTAAGGGCTTATAATTACTGGGCTCAGCAAATGCAAAGAAAAAAGCTACACTTTATCAACAATTTTCCGAAGTTATTAACAAAAAAAGGGATTTCCCCTTATTTTACTTGCGTTATAATGAAATCCGTATAAATTTGTGTAACCATTTTAAAAACGATGTTTAACCAACAATTAATTTTTTAAATTCTTATATTATGAACAAAACAGAATTAATTGATGCCATGGCTGCTGATGCCGGTATCACCAAAGCCGCGGCCAAGAAGGCCCTGGAGTCTTTCCTGGGAAGTATTGAAAAAACCCTAAAAAAGGGAGATAAAGTGTCTTTGGTAGGCTTCGGTTCATGGTCAGTTTCTAAAAGAGCTGCCAGAGAAGGGAGAAATCCGCAAACTGGAAAAACCATCAAAATTGCTGCTAAAAAAGTAGTTAAATTTAAAGCGGGAGCTGAACTTAGCAAAGCGGTTAATTAGTCATCTCCTTTTTTAAAATAAATGCTAAACACCTGTAAAAGCAGGTGTTTTTTTATATCTCAATCTCAATTTCTCCAAACTTATATTTGTTTTTATCTTTTTTTTCTTTAGATTTAAAGAAACAAAATGCCTATGATTGCTCTTAAGCCACAAAAAGGACATTTACTGATCGCCGAACCTTCTATCATAGGGGATGTTTCTTTTAACCGGTCCGTAGTCCTGCTAGCAGAACACAATGACGAAGGGTCTATTGGTTTTATTCTCAATAAACCTCTCTCCTTTCGCCTGAACGAACTCATTCCGGAAGTTGTCAAATCCTTTAAAATTTACAACGGAGGTCCCGTAGAACAGGATAATCTTTATTTTATCCATAAAGTGCCGCAACTCATCACCAATAGCATCGAAATATCCAACGGGATCTACTGGGGAGGTGATTTTGAGGTCATAGTGGATCAGATAAACAACGGCGGAATTAAAAATTCCGATATAAAATTCTTCCTGGGATATTCCGGTTGGGAGACGCTCCAACTCGAAAAGGAATTACAATCCAACTCCTGGATCGTGTCGGAAAACACATACAAAAGCAGTGTCATCCGCAAATCGGCTTCTTCCTTCTGGAAGGAAAAAATGGTGGAATTCGGAGGGGATTACCTTTTATGGTCCAATGCCCCCGAAAATCCTAATCTCAACTGATTACCGAAAGCAAGTTACTACCCCCCTGCTTTATTGTTGTTAAGTTAATTAGGTTACCGGGTTATTGAGTGTTGACTTGATAACCGGACTATGGTCATTTCCCTAACCTCCGGATTTGCAGCCCGCAGTGGTTTAATTACCGCCGCCAAGGCGTACCTGCAGGTTTAATTTTCCGAGAAGGTCCCTGCTTACATTCGTTTGGAATTGCTTTTTCCTGTAGTTGGTTACCGGACGTATTCCCGTAATCGTATTTGTGATAAACAACTCATCTGCCTTTTGTAATTCAAACGGAGAAACGGAAGCTTCCTCCACGGCATATCCCTCCAGTTTGGACAGTATTTTTAACAGCTGTTTTCGCAATATCCCGTTAATACAGCCGTCTTCCGGCGGAGGTGTTTTAATCGTATTGCCCTTAACCAAAAAGATATTCCCGTTAACCGCCTCTACGACACTTTTCTTTTCGTTGAGGAGAAGGCAATTGTCGTAACCGTTTTCTTCGGCGTAAATCGCCGCCAGAACATTAATAATCCTGTTGTTTGTTTTTAATGTAGATAATAAACCGGAATTCACCCAATGGTCCTTAAAGAGTTCTACCGTACAGGTTTCCCCACTCAGCGTATAAAAGGGACTATCCAGTTCACGTACTTCAATAATATAAGCCACGTTTCCGGATTCCGGCAGATACAGTCCTCCCCCTTCACGGTGCACCCCCAGCCTTACCCTCACTGCCTTGCCCGACATGGCATTGGCCTCGAGAGTTTTCTTTATCTCATTCTCCAGATACTCCATGGTAAAGTTCATCGGGATCTCCATGCGGAGAATCCGCATAGAGGCCATAAACCTTAAATAGTGTTCTTCCCAAAAGAATATCTTCGAATTTACTACCCGTATGGTCTCAAAAAGCGCGTCTCCATAGCGCAATCCCCGGTTTTCCTGGTTTAAGAAGTGTGATGTGGAAGGCAGTAAATCGCCGTTGAAATTGATCATAAAAAAAGCCCTGAAAATTTATTCAGGGCAAATATACTGGTAAAAACATAAATAACCTTACGCAGAACCCAGAACGTGCTTCAGATCGGAGACTTGGTTTTCCCACAGCATTTTTGCTTCGTCAAGCTCGTCTTCTTCGATAAAATCGGTGATCATAAGCGATACGTCCTTGGTAATCTCATCTACTACGATCTTAAATTCGAAAAAGGCATCATCTTCGGCCGAAAGCCATTTGAACTTCACGGATTCCCCGCTTTTTTTCCGCACCATTTTAGCCTGTTCTTCGCTGTCGTCCCATATAAACGTATATATTTCTCCCCGGGAATTCACATTATCGGCAAACCATTCGGACAATCCTGATGGTGTGGAGATATATTGATACAAGAGCTGGGGCGAAGAATGTATTTGAAATTCAAGTTCGTATTTTATTTTATCCTGCATATCTGTTCCGTTTTTAAAGAATGACAATATAATTATTTCTTACAAAAAACCTAACCGAAAATGATAAAATATTTTTTTTTCATTATGTGTTTGCCGTACCCGATTTTGTTTCTATATTTGCAGCCGCAAAGGCAGTTTTGCCGCTACTTCAGCGAAAAAGCGGTCTTTAAAAAATGGCGAGGTAGCTCAGGTGGTTAGAGCGCAGGATTCATAACCCTGAGGTCACGGGTTCAAATCCCGTCTTCGCTACCCAGTAAAATCAAGGCTTTCAAGAAATTGAAGGCCTTTTTTTATGCTCAAATTTTTCCTTGGGTACAACATAGGTACAACATTGTGTTAAAGCTTAAATTTTAACATTTCTAAGTCCTGTTTACTTTCATTTGAGGCCATAGCTCATTAAATATAATGATCACAAATAGATATTTATATACTTTCCAGATTTACCAAAAGGATCAAGAAACAGAATGCCTTTGGTTGGTCATAGTACTGGGGGGAATTAAACCATAGAACAACGGCTTGGGGAACTTTAAAAAGCTAAGGAACTCCCGCCCAGGTGGATAGAAATTTTTATCACATGTTAATTGGAGAGGGGCTGAAATATAAGGAAATCACCGAAAAACTCAATATTTCCGTAAAAACGGTCGAAAATCGGATGGGAATGGCTTTTGCGCTGATCCCGGAGATGGTGAAGTTGTGATGTTCTTAGTAGTACGATAAGGAATTTGGTTGGAAAAATTGCTTTGATTTTTTATGTAATAAGCTTTTAGTGGCAGGATGACTCCACGCCACTATTTTGTATTATATATCAGAATTTTACATAATTAAAAATAATCTCCGAATTGCTTCCGGTAATGTAAATGAACCTCAATGAAAGATGAAATCCTTCCGGTTTCGTAAAGTAATGGCTTTACTGTAAAATTGAATCCTGAAATATGGCATATAGTGACAAACTTAAGATGGACAAACTTAAGATGGACAAACTTAAGATGGACAAAATAAGAAAGACAAAAAAACAGACTCTTAAAATGGAGAAAATCTTTTTTGGTACGACTTCCTCCGGGAATGATTCGCCATTATACAAGGGATGAAATATGTGTTCCGCGTATTGGACCGCCAAGGAATGTCGTGTATCCGTATCTGCATATAAAAATATTAATCCGCATAGAATGCAAAGCGCAGTCGATATAATCGTGACTATGAAAATAACTTGCTCTAATTGCGTTTTTGAGGATCCATCTTTCAAAGCTATGATTAAACCAAAAACTGTTGCGATAATCGTCAGTGTATGTTTTACCCATTCATATTCTCTTTCATTTCTTTTCTCCATTATTTGTTGGAGTTTCCTTGTAGCTTGTTGAAGTGATTTAAACTTTTTTTAAAAATATAAAAGGGTTGAAGATATTTGTGTTGCGAAACATACAATTATCAAAACCAACCCTTTATGTACTCTGTACTTGACAAAGATACGATAGAATTGGAAATAGTGCCATACATACCTAAGACTCATCGAGGATTTGCTCCGACGGTTCCATTGGTTGAGATTGTTAACGCCATCCTTTACAAGCTCAAAACGGGTGTCCAGTGGCATCAATTGCCTGTAAAAGCCCTTTTCGACAGTAAAGTGCTCAGTTGGCAATCCGTTTACTACCATTACCGGAAATGGTGCCTGTGCGGGTTTTGGAAGGACTGTTGGGTAATCTTCCTGAACCGGCATAAATCAAAACTCGACCTTTCCAGTGTGGACCTGGATGGTAGTCATACCTGGGCCATCAGGGGTGGGGAACAAGTAGAATACCAAGCCCGTAAGAAACATAAAACCACCAATGCTCTGTACCTTAGTGAAAGGCAGGGACTACCTTTAGCTATGTCCGAACCCGTGGCAGGCAACCATAACGACCTGTATAACATCGAGGTGCAATTTGAAGTGGTCACTGGTACGTTGAAAGATGCTGAGTTGAGCATAG
>NZ_JBRKIS010000045.1:0-17881 GCF_052983315.1 Sinomicrobium endophyticum | reverse complement strand
GAATTCGTTTAAACTTTTTTCTTTTTGATGGGTTTGAACTTTTTCAAAGCTAACACAATAAAAGCAAGATAGTTAAACCCTGTCCAGCTTGCCACGGTGGTGTCAAACCTGTTTAGTAATGACCGGAAACTGTCCATCCAGGCATTGGTTCGCTCGATGGCATATCGCTGGTCATAAAGTTCTTTGTCAAAATAGTCATCTCTGTCCTTGTCACTGTTACGCCTGTTGAAACAGATATTGGCATTGATTTCCTTTTGGGCACAAGCCTGTCGGAAATCCTTGGAATCAAAGCCCGCATCAGCATTGAGGAACAACCCATCCACACGGAGGTCAGCATCTTCCAGAGTACCAGTGACTACTTCGAACTGCACCTCAATGTTATACAGGTCGTTATGATTGCCGGCAACAGGTTCAGACATAGCTAAAGGTAGTCCCTGCCTTTCGCTAAGGTATAGGGCATTGGTGGTTTTGCGCTTCTTACGGCCTTGGTATTCCACTTGTTCCCCGCCCCTGATGGCCGAGGTGTGACTGCCATCCAGGTCCACACTGGAAAGGTCAAGTTTTGATTTATGGCGGTTGAGGAAGCTCACCCAACAGTCTTTCCAAAAACCGCACAAGCACCATTTCCGGTAATGGTAGTAAACCGATTGCCAACTTAGCACTTTACTGTCAAAAAGGGCTTTTACAGGCACTTGATGCCACTGCACACCGGTCTTGAGCTTGTAGAGGATGGCGTTAACAATCTCAACCAATGGAACGGTCGGGGCAAATCCTCGATGAGTTTTAGGTATGTAAGGAACTATTTCCAATTCTATCGTATCTTTGTCAAGTACAGAGTACATAAAGGGTTGGTTTAGATAATTGTATGTTTCGCAACACAAATATCTTCAACCCTTTTTTATTTTTAAAAAAAGTTTAAACGAGTTCAGTGAAACAACTTGTTCAGGCCAGAGTTAACAAACATCAATCCAAACAATAGATAATTACAAATAAGATCTTGCGTTTCTTTTTTGATTTACTTTAGTGGTTAAAGATCAGGTACTTAATTCGTTTACTCCTGACTTTCTACGAACTGTTTAAAATCAGCGAGGTATTTGCGAACCGGTTTTTTAAAAGCACCGGACATTAGCGGTGCCATGAGTTTCATAATTCCCTTAAACCGGTACTCGGTATCGACAACCAGTTTGGTGCGGTTTTCCGATAGTTTTTCGAAGCGGTTTTCTACCGTATTGAAAACATTCCCCATGTCATATGCCACATTGAATTTTTTTGGTAAGTTGATGGCGGTGATGGTTTCTTCCATTTCTATTTTTCGCTTGCCAGTTTGAAAGGTGAGGCGAGATTTAGCCCCCTGTGTACCGGGCATACCACTGAGGTGCTCTATACTTTGGAATCCTTCCATCCACTCATTGAGGTAATCCGGATTAACAAAAAGCTCAGCCACCTTTTCGTTAGGGCCATCAATTTCTATTGATTCTGAAAATTTCATAATGATATGTTTTTTAGGTTATAAATTCAAGGGTTATTCAGGTAGTTGAGATTAAGCTTGCACGCAACACACAAATATACACAATAAACTGTTTCTTTCAATAAAGTACCTTAATACTAGAAAGTTACAGTGTATATATAGGTTTAAAACATTTTGATGAATTCATTATTTTGCATATCGGAATTGTTGCTTCCGGGTTAAATACTTCTCATGTTTTTTGACAGCTATTAAGTTGCTGTACCCTCCCCATAACAAAGCTCTGATATCAGAGGGATGTACTGAATAATCCTACGATTTTCTACATCTTGCAGAAGAAAAATAAGCGGAGGTGGCTGAGTGCCAGCCGCAGGCTGGTGTATCGAAGCCCCGGCAGCTTTACTGCATTCCTGTTGCAATTCTCCTTTTTACTTTATATTTTTAAAAAGCCTTTTAATCGTACCATTAACCAAATCATATAATTAACCTACCCTAGTTATGGCAAAAGAAACCTATTTGGATTTACAAACTTTGCGCGAGGAAGAAGCGTACAAAGTAGTAGAACGTTTAAGGGGATTTCCCCGCCCCCAATATCCCTTCCCGGATATTACACCTCCCTATTTTCACAAGCTGCGGGAAGAATCCTGTAGATGGATTGACGAAGACTTTGCCTTCCATTCCAAAGCCGCCAGGGAAAAGCATAAAACACATTATTTTACGGATATTAATGCCAGGGCCATGCCCTTCCTTACCTTTGAGGAGCAGATCCCTGTCGGTAGATTCACAGGCACCTTTGCCATGCTGGATGACTACCTGGGCCGTGCCACCGCAGAGGACATTTATATCATGCGGGAAAGGATCCGGGATATACTGATGGGTAAAGAGAAAGAAGAGCCGCAGGATCATGGGGTATACCACCAGGCCTACCTGATCCGAAAAGAATGTCTCCAACTCGGTATGCCCATACGGCAGTTCCATAAGTTTGTCCATGAGATGGATAGCCTTATCTGTGGTTACCAGAACGAAAAGCAATATGTACTGGCCAATACACCGCCGCCGTTTGCTGCCTATACCATCATCCGCGATCTCACGGCTGGAGGTATTCCGTATGCCAAGTATGCCTGTATGCAAAAAAATTACCGTACGCTGCCGGACGAGGTCCTGGACCATCCGCATATACTGACCATTCATACCATAATATCCCGTTTAATAGGATATCATAACGATATTATCTCCCTACCCAAAGAGTTGTGCAGACGAGGGGATGTTATTAATATAGTGCCTGTTCTGATGCACGAACGCAACCTGGACCTGGAAGACGCGTATAGGATGGCCATGCAGATACACGACAATACCCTGAACGAATTTATGATATTGCTGGAACACCTCCCCGATTTTGGTCCGTGGCAGGAGCTTGCTTATGAATATGTAAAGGATTTCGGTATTATGCTACAAGGTGTATGGTCGTGGCATACACGAGGGGATAATAACCGATATACCCAGGGGTGGATCGTGGATTCCGAATTTAGCAGTGACAAATGGGAATGGAAAGACGAGGGAAAAGGCGTATGGAAGTAACCCCGTGGCTTCGATACATTCCGGGCTCTGCCCGGAACGCTCAGCCACCTACGCCTGGGCTGTAAAAGCTTGTATAAACTACATCGAAAAAACCAAGTGGAGATGGCTTCGGTACAACCGCCTTTGTGTCGTCTGAAAAATCATGAGAACTACTTCATTAAAAAAAGTCAAAGCGGAGGTGGCTGAGTGCCCGAGCGCAGCAAAGGGTGTATCGACCCCCCCTCCATATAAGTACCCCGTAAGACAAAAAAATAAAATTTATTAACTTACCCCTACTAAAAAAAACATTTTTTATTATGAAAAACAAATTAACACCCACGGAGTATTTATTCTATCTTCTCGAAGAGGTATTGAAAGAAATCAGAGAATTACAGTCCCCCCGGGAGGATAAAAATGATTACCTGGACAATGCCGACATGCTGCAATTCCTTAAAGTAAGTTACAGTACCCTGCGCCGTATGCGCAAAAACAAGGAAATACCGTATATGAAAATAGGTAAAAAGTATTACTACTCCAGGAAAAAAATAGAAAAAATGCTAGGCTCGGAAGACTAGTATCTCCTTTCTTTTTTTGACCTTAAAACAAAAGTTCTCCCCCTATACTTTTTAATGGTAATACAAGGCATACCCCGTTTTTTAGAACCAATGGTTTTAAGAAGCACAGGATTTTCATGCCTTTTTTTTCCTTCCCGGCGTACCAGGCACATTTTCCTGTTCTTTCCTATTTTTTGTAAGGTTATACTTTAAAAAGAACTTCCATTTATTCGATTCTGCTACCTGTTTTCTCCGGGTTTCCTTCGGGTCACCTTCGGAAAAACATCCATTTTTCCGAACAAACCCCCTGTTTTTCCCGAAGAACTCCCGAAGGAATACAGGAACCCTGTTTGCAAAAACGTGTATTTGTATTCATACGTGTTCAAATGTGTTCAGGGGCATACAACCTGCAGTTTTCTTACATAACTTGGCATTATTGTTTAATTTTTAAAACCATATTTTATGGCAACTATCAGTAAAGGAATCCTTGGCGGATTCTCCGGCAAAGTCGGTAACATCGTAGGCGCCCGCTGGCGCAACAAAGACATTATTCGCAGTAAACCCGGACCCCGGAGCAAACCTCCTACAGATAAGCAATTGTATCAGCAAATGAAGTTTGCCCTGGTCATCAGTTTCCTGCAACCATTACAAGATCTTCAGAGTCGGTATTTCGGTTCGGACCGGGGATCCAAATCGCGTACCAACCTGGCGGTGTCCTACACCATTACCGAAGCCATTGAAGAAGTAGACGGAGAGCCTACCCTGGTGTATAGCAAAGTGCTTATAACCAAGGGCGAGCTTGCCGGCTTCCAGAACGTAGCCCTGGACAACCAGGCCGGCGGCATACTCCAACTGAGTTGGGACGACAACAGCATACAGGGCAATGCCATGCCTACCGATATGGTAAACCTGGTGTGCTATTGTGCCGATACTAACACTTTTGAGCCTTATTTACTACTGGCACAGCGCAGCGATGGCAACGCCACCGCAACACTGCCGGAAGGGTATATAGGCAAGGAAATACAAGTGTGGGCCTTCTTTAACAACGAAGCCCAGGACCGGGCCTGTAACAGCCCCTACCTTGGTGCCATTACCCTGGTATAGACTGCTCACCACACTTATTGGTGTACGGTGGTGGTAACTTCGGTTATTGCTGCCGTTTTTTTGGTTGTATAGGTGATGGGTTTCAATACAATTGCCTACGGCAATCACTCAACCTCCTCTGTCCCATCTGAAAAATATCATGAGAACTACTTCATTAAAAAAACTAAACCGAGGTGGCTGAGTGCCCGAGTGAAACGAAGGGTGTATCGAAGCCCCGGGGAGCATCACCTACGATTTATTAACGGAAATCTTTCCTCACCGATGCAAAGGCCCGGACCGGGAAAGTGCCTACACCTTTGAATTTTGGCGGGACGGCGCTGAATGTAAATCCGTCGCGGGGTAATAGATGTAAATTGCAAAGATGTTCCACAATCAGTATTTCCGCTCCCAGCAGAATAGTATGGACGGGCCTGGTCCTTCCCTGGGTATTGTCTATGTTATGGGCATCGATACCTACCAGTTTTACATTACAATCCTTCAGATATTGCGCAGCACCTTCTGTCAGGTACGGGTGGTTTTCAAAATATTGGTCCGTATTCCAATACCTGTCCCAACCTGTATACACAAGCACGGCCCTGTTTCGGATCTCATAATTTTTCAGGTGTTCTTCTGTAATGGCCCTGGTTTTCTCAAAAGGAACTTTTATTACGGTAGCCTCCAGATCGGTGAAGCTGTCCAGGCTAACTTCTGACAGATCCTTTCCGTTTTCAAAGCGATGAAAAGGGCAATCGATATACGTTCCTGTGTTGGCAACCATGTCTATTTTACCGATCTGGAAGGCCGTGCCTTCCTCGTAGTATTGCCTGGACTCTTCCCTGCTTAGATAATCGCAAATAATGGGTGCGGGTAAGCCTTTATACGTAATAAGTCCGTCCTCGATAGTATGGCTTAAATCAATAAGAAGGTCACCCTCTGCTTTTTGGTTTACTGGCTTTCTTTTATGAGGTTCGGTTAAAATCTGCTTGTTGTATATTTTCGTCTGTCCAACCATAAGAAGTCTTAAGTCTTCTACGATGTGGTCGGCAAGTTCTTTGTCCGAAATATCATTGCCTATAATATCCAGCCTGAAATCCTCACCTTTGATACTGCCACCGTTGGTGAAGTATATTTCAAAATCAAATTTTACTCTTTTATCCATATGAATTATTTTGGGACAAAGATGATAAAGCTTAAATTTTATCCACTTGACTTATATCAATTTGTCCGATTCTTTTTGTTCTGATCCGGCTTAATGTTTCCGGGCTTATACCGAGATAGGATGCAATATGGAAAAGAGGTATCCTGTTTTCTGCTTGCGGAAACCGGGAAAGGAAATAAAAATATCGTTCCGTAGCATCATGTAGTAAAAATGAACTTTCCCTTCTGCATTTTTTAATAAATTCTTCTTCCAGTATCTTATGGGTAAGACCGTACCATTTGTTATCCAGGTTCAATAACCGGTCTATTGCGGTTTTTGGTATGGTCACCATTTCGCAATCTTCCAGGCATTGAAAATTAAGTTTGGTCTTCTCGCCGGTTATAAAACTTGTCCATGCGGTTAAAAAACTGTTTTCAAAGAAAAACTCCGTGTTAATTTCTTTATGATCCTTAGTATAGAAACTTCTTACCGTACCTTTTTGCAGAAAATAGAAGTCGCTTACGCTGGTATTTTCTTTTATTAAAAATCCTGCATCCGCCAAACCCAAAAGTTTAGTCTCAGACATTAAAAATTCTTTTTCACTATCTGACAAATCAAATAATGAAGTTATTTTTTGAAACAATGAATTGAAGTCGGAGGCTATCAAAAGCGTGCTATTGGTTTTAAAATTGGTGCCGATATTATGCTATGCGCAATTTACATTTTTTTCAAATACCTTGGTGCATGATAAACCGGGGCTTCGGTGCATTCCGGGCTACGCCCGGAACACTCAGCCACCTTTGTGTAGTCTGAAAATGTTATGAGAACTACTTTATAAAAAAGCATGTGCGTTAAAAATATACTAATCCGGATATTGAAGCACACTTAAACCATAGAAATTCATTATATTAATAGAAATAAACAGATCCGCGGACCGGCATGTTTAGAAGAATCGTTAAACACATAAGGAAATGATTATTTTAAACCGCAAAAGTTCTGTCTGCCCCTAAAAAACCATAAAAAATTAAACCGATGAAAACACCTATAGTATCTATAAGCCTATTGCTGATATTTTTTGTTTTTGGCAGTTGTAAAAACGATAAAAAACCTTCCAGGGAGGAAAGGAAAGAAATAGCCAGGACTAATGATTCCGTAACCGTCACTACTGCTGTGGGCGATATTGTGCTTCCACCGCCTTATGCTACGAAGTCGGTGACTAAAGAGAGTAAATTGGTGGAATGGGAAGAAAACCAGACTCCCAAGGCCCCGGAAGGCTTTACCGTTTCCCGGTTTGCAGATGAACTGGACAGCCCGCGCTGGACCTATATAGCACCCAATGGTGATTACTTTGTAGCAGAATCCAACACCAAAAACAGTGCAGACCGCATTACCTTACTACGTGACACCAATGGGGATGGCGATCCTGATTTGCGTGAAGTATTCCTGGAAAATCTTCATCAACCCCTGGGCATGCTGGTTTTGAACAATTATTTTTATGTAGCCAATACAGACGGCCTTTACCGTTATCCTTATACCGAAGGAGTTACCAAACTGGAAACCGAGGGCGAAAAGATCGTGGAGCTTTCCGCCAGCGGTTATAACAACCACTGGACCCGTAATATTATCAGCAATCCCGAAGGGAGCAAAATATACATTTCGGTAGGTTCAGCCAGTAATGCGGGCGAGCAGGGAATGGAAAAAGAACAGGGCCGGGCGTTGATCTTTGAAGTAAACCCCGACGGAAGTGAAAAAAGAGTTTATGCTTCGGGCTTACGCAATCCTGTAGGTATGGACTGGAATCCCGTGACCGGTGACCTCTGGACTGCCGTAAACGAAAGAGATGAACTGGGCGATGATCTGGTGCCTGATTACGCCACCAGTGTACAAGAGGAAAGCTGGTACGGATGGCCGTATTCTTATTTCGGACAAATCCGCGACCCGCGCTGGAAAGACGATCCTCACCCGGAACTGGTGAAAAAAGCCATCGTCCCCGATGTACCCCTGGGTAACCATACGGCTTCCCTGGGATTTACGTTTTACGATGCAAAGACTTTTCCTGTGAAATACAGAAACGGAGCATTTGTAGGACAGCACGGTTCATGGAACCGGTCTGTCCTCAGTGGCTATAAGGTAGTTTTTATTCCCTTTAAGGGCGGAAATCCTCAACCCCCGGAAGATTTCCTGACCGGGTTTATTGCCAATAAGAGCAAAAATGAAGTGTATGGCCGCCCGGTGGGGGTCGCCGTAACTCCCCTGGGCGATCTCCTGGTGAATGATGACGAAGCAGGTATTATATGGCGGGTCAGTGCTGATAAATAACTCTTTATATCTATACCCGGATACACTTATGTTGCTGCCTTTTCTTTTAGCCGTTCTATTTCCTTGTTTAAGGTTTGCTTTTCTGCCTTTGATTTTGTCAGCCTTATAGCCTTTTTGTAATGGTCGATAGCTTTGTGGTTATGCAACCCTGTATACAAATACCCAAGTAATTCGTGATAGTAATTGCTTTCGGCCAGGTATAATTCTTCGGCTTCACGGATGGCTTTTTTAGGTCCGTATACTTTAGAAAAGGCAAACACCCGGTTCAATGCGGTTACGGGTGAATATTCTATGAGGATCAGCCGGTTGTATAATTGTAAAATATGCTGCCACTTGTTTTGGTCTGTAGAAGCGGTATGCCAATATGCAATACCTGCTTCCAGGTGATATTTTGAGATTTCCGTTCCGTTGGTAGCCTCTACCAAATAATAATTACCTTTTTCTATGAGTGATTTGTCCCACATGCTTTTGTCCTGTTCGTCAAAAAGTATGGTTTCTCCTTTGTCATTCGTCCTTGCTTCTAATCGCGAACTCTGAAAGCACATTAAAGCCAGCAAAGCATTGGTTTGTGGTATGTTTGTCCATGGGTTTTCGGTGAGCACCACTGCCAGCCTTACTGCTTCGGAGCAGAGCTCTTTCCGAATAAGCCGGTTGTTGGTTTTGGAAAAATAACCCTCATTAAACAGCAGGTACAAGGTTTTTAAAACGGTGTCTAACCTCGACTGCATCTCTGCTTCTGTTAATCTATTGATCTGGAAATTATCGTTGCGAAGGTTATTTCTGGCCCGGAGTAACCGTTTTTTAATAGTTTCGGTCTTCGTCAGAAAAGCATTGGCTATTTCTTCCACACTAAACCCACAGAGGATTTGGAGGGCTAATGCAATCTGGCTCTGCCTGGTGTTTGCAGGATTGCAGACTGCAAAAATCATGGCTAGCTGGCTGTTTGCAATCTGCTGATGGTTAAACTCAAACTCTTCCTGTTCTACCTCACCGGGCTTTAAGGTTGGTTTTATTTGCGTCTCCAAAACATTCAGGCGTTTGAAATAATCCCTGGCCTTGTTCCCGGCTACTGTATAAAGCCAGGCTTCGGGATTGTCGGGTACGCCGTTAACGGCCCAGTGTTCGGAAGCTTTTAAAAAGGTATCGCTGGCAATATCTTCGGCAATCTCTATGTGTTTTAAACCAAAATGACGGCACAGAACAGCCGTCATTTTTGCATATTCCTGCCGGAACAGGTGAGGTAAAAGTTCGTTATATGATGGTGATTTTTCCAATACTAATCCCGTTTCAGAACTTCCCGGACTTCTATGTTTCCGCCAATTTTAAAAATCGGGTTCTCTTTTGCTATTACTATTGCTTCCTCTATGTTTTCGGCTTTAACAACAATATAGCCACTTATAAATTCTTTAATTTCCGTGTAAGGCCCGTCTGTTACCACATTACCGGGTTTTACTGTTTTTGCGCTTCCCGGGGCAGGTAGTAGTGTATTTCCTTTGTCCACCAGTTTGTTTTGTGCGGCAATACTGCCCAGCCAGTTCATCCGCTCCTGCATTTGCTCGGGCGAAGGCTTGAAGTCGGCCATGTCTTTCAGTCTGAAGATTAATGCAAATTCTTTCATGGTTTAATATTTTTATAATTTACCTTAATGACGATTGACATTCCAAAACGGGGACAGGTATTTTATTATTTTTTTCAGGTTATACATACTTAAAACGGCTTATATAATAATTCCCTGCCTTGGGGCATACATCGGAAATCCCGAAAAACTTTTTTCGACACAAGCCTACCTGACGGTAGGCAGGCGTCGGGGCATCTTAGATCTCACTTGGTGCGTAAACCCTAATATACAATTTTTTCCGGCAAGCAAGGGTTTTGACATAGTCCGAAAATGTTATGAGAACTACTTTATTAAAAAAAGTCAAAACAACTACAAAAAGCCTAAGCAAAGGCGGCTGAGTGCCCCAGCGAAGCGAAGGGTGTATCGAAGCCCCGGGATTTTTCTATATTTGGGGCCTGGAAAACAATAATGGAGACCAAAGCCATATTTTCCATAATAGGGAGGTAACCACCTGGAAAGAAACAAAGCCCCGGGTGACAGGCAGACACTACTAAAACCCAACGCATAAAACATGAACAAACCATTAAAGCAAAGTATCCTGGTTTCTTATCTGATAGGAGCTCCTATAGGAATCTTTACCGTAATTGCAATCCTCTGGGGGCCTGTATTGCTCACTGGTGAAGGGATACTGACTATGGTTATTGCCGGCGCATACGGAATACCGGCTGCGGGGCTTTTAACAGCTTTCCTCATAGCGCTGTGGTTCGGTGGAAAATCGGCTTATGAGCATACTCGCCGGGGAAATCCGTTATTAATGGTCTCCTCCAGGTATTCACTACAGATCAATGCTATGATCTGGGGTGTTTTTTGTATCCTTCTCGGGGTAATGTTCAAGGAAAATAGTCTCGTATTTATGCTCCCCGCATTTGTAGCCTTTTTTGCATGCACGGGGATAACTACATTTACCATAGGTCTTTGGATAGCATATCTCATTCGGCACATACATCGCAAGCATAATTCCCCCGGAAATACTGTCATTCCGGGCAGGACATATGCATAACCCTCCTCTCCCGGGCCATGAGAAACCCCGATACCCGGTAAAGGTGTAAAGAAATGACATGAAGCGTTTTAAAAAAGAATGCTAATTGCGTCCGGTAATAAACCGCCACATGTTGGATAAGGAAAATCTCTTTGAACTTAATCTTTTCTCCTCTACAAAGAACGAATGTGCAGGTTCGGTTGCTTTTGAACTCATATCATTTGCAACCTTCGAAGGAATACAGGATACATTCTCTTCTACACCATTTTCAATACCCTCCGGTTTATTTGTTTTGTTATGCATAACTTTTTTGTGACAGGTAGTTTCTTTCCGCTTCATTTATCGATTACCCGGCAGGTAAAGTGGACCACAGGAGATTCTGTTTTGGCCCGTTCCGGCTACCGATACCGAATAATCGAAACAAAAGTAAACCTGGGAAGCATATAAAAAGGAGCACTCTAAGGAATGATACCTGTTTCCGGACGGTAAATACATAAAAAATCACAAAACAATGATTTACACATCACAAAAAACGGAACCACTGCCAATAAAAAGTCTTGTTGTAAGATGTGATACTTTGTTTTTCTAAAAGTATTTTATTGTTTTTGCCGGTACTCGGAAGGTGTAAGGCCGGTGTGGTTTTTAAAAACCCTGTTGAAGGTGGTTTTACTTTTAAAACCCGATTCGTAAGCAATAGCCAGGATCTTCGAATTGTTGAATCGGGAGCTTTTGATGTGTTTCTGGGCTTCGTTGACCCGGTATATATTCATGAAATTATAAAAATTCTGTTCGAAGCATAAGGTTAAAACCTCCGAAAGATGATTGTTGCTCATACCTAATTTTGATGCTAATTGAGGATGATTAATATCGGGGTCAAGAAAAGGTTTCTCCTTTTCCATATATTCGAGAATACGGGCCATATATTTTTTCCTGTTTGCTTCAGTAAGGGAGGAGTTTTTGTATTGTGGTTTGGGATTTGTTATTTTTTCATCGAGATGTTTTTGTTCTACTTTTTCGGCCATGTCCTGCATTCGTATTTTTAATGCTTTATGCTGGTCCTGGATGGCCACGTAGTTTTTTAATAAATCTAATCTTTCGCGTTCCGTCTGCTTCCGCTTCCGGATATAAAAAAACAATAAACCTGTTAACGCGATAAGTACTGCGCTACCTGTAAACAGGATGCCCTTTTTTTGGCCTTGCAAAAAGGTGAGTTGTTTGTCCTTTTTTCCGATAATCTCTCTTTGAACCGTTGTTTCGTTTTTTAAATCCAGTGTAGAGGCATTGGATATCTCTTTCATGTTTATTTCCAGCATTTCGGAATACCGTTTCTGGGCTTTATAGGAGGCTTCGTGATGGCCCTGCATTTCATAAACTTCGGCAAGGTACAGGTAGCAGTCCATTTCAATTTGTATGTATCCCTGGGCTCCGGCAATCTTTTTTGCTTCTTTAAAATGGGTTACCGCTTTTTCCCTTGCCCCGGTTCTTAAGTATGCCACTCCCATATTAAACAGGGACATGGCCTTTCTTTTTGTAGGCCCTTCTCCTTCTATCCATGCAAGTGAAGCAACACCGGCCTCTATAGCCTTGTCGTACTCTTTTAGTTTTACATAAGAACTACCTATATTATTGAGTGCCGTGGCTACGACATTATCGTCGTTTATAGCCATCCCCATGGTTTTGACCTGTAGTAAATAGTCCAGTGATTTTTGTTCATCCTTCAAATGGGAATAACTTAACGCCAGCCCATTATAGGCTGCTATTTTAATCAATTCGGGGACTTCTTGCGACCGGGACCGGATAAGGATAGAATCCATAATATCTATCGCTTTTTGATAGGCTCCTATTCGGTTATAAGTATTCCCTATATTAACCAATATGCGTGTTTTGGTTATATGGTTATCAGAAATCAATTCACATTTGTCCAACGCCCTGTTATAATACGTCAATGCTTTTTCAAAGGCGTCTATTCGGTTGTAGTAAATAGCCTGGTTGACAATAGCTCTTACCTCCATTTCCCGGAGATTGTATTGTTGTGCTACCTGAAGAAGGGAATCACTGTATTTTTTGTGAAGTTCATAGGCCCCTTTATAATAATGTTCCTGAAGTAACTGTAAATAAGTGTCCGCCCGGTTTTGTGCAAAAGCCAGATTGCTTTCTCTTTGTTCGAAGGTATTTTTCTCCTGCGCCCAGCAAACAACCTGGAAGAATATAAAAAAAATGATGATCTTATTATGCATGCTCATTTTTAAGGATGCAAAAATACATAACAATTCTGGTTACAGAATATAAACTATTCTCAGGACCCCAAGAAACTTCCCGGTTTTATTTGTGGGCCTGGTAATGCCCAGGGAATAAAGTCTGTTTCACCAGGTTCCGGACCGGGCGTGAAAAATGGCTGTCTATCTTTTTAATGAAGGCGGAACCATACTGCTACAAAGGGAGAGACCCATGGCCACATGTGTTTTTAAAACACGGGGCGGGTAACGCCCCGTGCTAATTTCAAAAGAAACCCGCAACTAACTCAAATACTAACTTCCATGAGAACAAAAAGTTTAGTCAACTACCTATGGTCCCGACAATTACCTGGATTGCCCCGAGGTAATTGACTTTTCGCCGTGTTACATCTATCATACTTCTGAATACCATGCAATAATTCACCGCGTTCTATTTACGGGGCACCAATACGCCCTCTACGATATCTGCATTTTTACGCATTATGGCAGCAGTTTCTTTAATATCCTCTTCGCCAATAGCATGGACAGTCGTAATATATTCGTCAAGGGTCCGGATCTCTCTTCCGTAAAAAACATATGAGGTTAATACACGCATCCAGTAGCCGTTATTGTTAACCGCCTCTTTACGTGTCTTGATCAAAGATTCCTTAACTTCCGTGAACTTTTTAGCATCTACGTTTTCCGAAAGTTTATCCACTTCGTCATACACTACCTTCACCAGTTTATCCACCATATCCGGGTTACAATCAAAACGTACGGACATGGAATACTCCGCTTTCGGAATATCGTTTAAAAAGGCCGATACTCCCACACCGTAGCTTCCTCCTTCTTCTTCACGGATCACCTCGTGGCAGCTCTTCTGTAACAATTCACCTACCATACCGACTTTTAAACTGTTTTTAAAATCATAGTCCATATTTCCTTTGAAAACCATATTGACCGTGGCTTGCGGGGTTTCCATTTCTTCTACGACTCTTACTACTGTTTTTCCTTTGGAAGGCACGTAATTGTGGTCAATATACTTCTCTGTTCTATTTCCCGGCTTTATGTTTCCAATATATTTCCGGGCAAGTTTTAACAATTGCTCTTCATCAATGTCTCCCACAAACACAAAGGTGAAATCATCTATACCCCGAAACCGGTCGGTATAGATCTTCTCTAATTTTTCAAAGTCTATCTGATCGAGAAATCCGCGATTAAATACCAGGGTTCGTTCGTGATGTGCTGTCAGGGCCAGGGACATGGAATCTTGTAAAACACTCTTTTTATTTTTTTGCTTCTGTTCCAGGTTTTTAGTAAAAAGTTCTATCGCTACCTCATAAGCTTCCTGGTCAAACCTGGGGGCTTCGAAGCTGAGATAGATTTTTTGGAACAATACTTCTATATCCGACCTGGTACTGTTTCCGGATAAGGATTCGGATAATTCACTTATAGAAAGCCCCAGGGATGTGTCTGTACCGGCGAGTTTCTTACCCAGATCTATTTTATTGAAATTTCCCAACCCGGATTGTGAGGCTACATAGGTGGCTACATCTGCAGAGGGCAACAAGTCTTTACTCAGCAGAGAACTTCCTCCCGGGCTGTATGCCGTGAGGTAAATCTGGTCTTTATCATAAGCCGTAGGAAAAATAACCACCTCTGCCCCATTGCCGAGTGTATACCGGCGTGCATCAATGCCGGGAATTTCCGTTGTCTTTACTACCGGTATTTCTTTGAGATCGGCAGTAATCAAAGGGATGTCGTCCGAATTGTCCGTGTACGGGTCCGGGGTCAAAGCTTTCACCTTATTATAAACCTCCAGGAATTCGTCTTTACCGGGGTGGGGTTTTTCGGAAGAACCTTTCAGAGCAATGACAATATCTTCCTCTTTGTAAATACCTGCCATATATGCCAAAATATCTTTATTGGTAATCGTCTCCAGGCGATCCACCACATAATTTACATGCCAGGTGATGTCCGGTAAGGGAGTTTGAATAAAGAAATGCTGATAGATACTCTGCGCATAGGAGTCACTGCTGATCTTGTCTTTATTTTTTAAATAGGAGATATTGCTGTTTTTGATAGATAACTTCGCTCTTTGGAGTTCACTTTCCGTTGCTCCGTGTTTTACCAATCTCAGAAGTTCGGTCAGGGCAAGTTCAAAACTCTCCAGTTCCTTATCGGTCTTCGGCTGAATGTACAACCCCATAATATCGAGAGGCCTTACAAAGTTCGAATACGAATAACTGACAGATAGTGCGGGACACGTTTTTTTAACGGTCTGTTCTTTAAGCCTGTTATTCAATACATACGATACTACACTATTTACGATATCATTGTCCAGGTAGTCATATCCCTTCAGGTTCTTGCTCTTATTCCTTATAATAAATTCGACACTGGTATTGCCGATTTCCTTGTCCAGCGATTCCATAAAGGTAATGTCTCCATCCAGGGATACGTCAAAGGGTTTACGTTCGGGAAGTCCTTTTTTAAGGGGAATGGAGGAAAATACTTCTTTGATCTTCGTTTCTATAACATCCACGTCTATATCTCCCACAACGATGACGGCCTGCTGGTCTGGACGGTACCACCTTTTATA
This sequence comes from Sinomicrobium endophyticum, assembly GCF_052983315.1. Lineage (NCBI taxonomy): Bacteria > Pseudomonadati > Bacteroidota > Flavobacteriia > Flavobacteriales > Flavobacteriaceae > Sinomicrobium > Sinomicrobium endophyticum. The sequence continues at coordinate 2,356 of NZ_JBRKIS010000045.1, read as the reverse complement.
ATAATCCCGCAATTCGTCGTATTTAAAATTATTGACCACGGACATGAGACCGATGGGCATACGGTCGGCATACACAGAGCCTTTAAGTACCCCCTGGGTCCAAACCTTTTCCGCAACCCTGAAACCGGGAGTATTCCTGGTTCGCCATTCTTCATTGATCACTCCTCTTTCCGCATCGATCTCTTTCTCCGTAAGGGAAAGGGAACCCGACCAATCGTGCAGAACCAGCAAGGTGGAATCGAGAAGTTTCTCATTGGTCACCGGAACCTTACTGATATTATAAACTGTTTCGTCGAAGGAAGTAAACGCGTTGATCTCCGAACCAAATTGTATACCGTTCTTTTCCAGGTATTCCAGCATGTTTTTTTCCGGAAAGTGTTCAAGCCCGTTAAAAGCCATGTGTTCGAGAAAGTGTGCCAGCCCCCTCTGGGATTCTGTTTCCAGGACAGACCCCACGTTCTGGGCAAAATAGAAGGAGGCTCTTTCTTTGGGTTCTTCATTGTGTTTGATATAATAAATCATCCCGTTCGGCAGGACTCCCTGCCGAACGGAAGGGTCGAAAGGGACTTCCTTTTTTGTCTGGGCGTTAAGACAAACACCCGATAACAAGAACAAGCTTATAGTCCTAAATATTTTCATGTGTCCTTTTTTAATTGTTTTCAATCGGTTAGTACTTGTTCCGACAGATCATCGGGAAGTTTTTATAAACGGTTAATGGGAATTGCATAGGTATGCTATTTTTTTAAAATATGACAAAAATTATTTTAATCGGGTTTCTCGGAAAATCAAATCAGCCCTATTATTATATACCCCTAACACGTCTAAAAGTCCCAGTATTTTTAGTTAAAATCTTGAAAAAAATTATTTTGTCACCGATATTCCTTTTTTTGAGCCGGTTGTAATAGGTTTCGGTATCGGTGTATTGCTGCGGTAAACCATGGAGCAGTTTCAGGTTGGCTCCCCTAATCTTTCAAAGTGACACTGTTTGACCGAAACAGGTGGCGCCATCACTCCGAAATAACTGATATTTCCAAAATCAAGTCGAATTCCAGCATGATAGTGTAGGTTTCCCTAAGAACAGGACCGTTATTAATTCAAATTATTAACTTTAAATTCACGCTGTCGCAATGAAACACAGTAAGTTTAGCGAGAGTCAAGTCCTAAAGACCTTTAAGGAAAATGGACAAGGAGAATTGGTAAGTGATCTATCGAAAAGGTTCATTTACGGTGTGAGAGTTTTAAGGGGTTTACCTACTCTTATCTTTATTCTATTCAATATCAGGAGACCAATGAGGGTCTAAAGATTTACCGTGACCTTTAGGACATTTTCCATATCCAAAAGCAGAGGAACGCCAGTGCTTACTACAATAAAATTTGCCACAGCCTACGCAATAACCTGCCATATCGTAAAATTGTTCTCTAATTTTAATAGGGTTATATGGTTCGGTAAATGCATCTATTAAATCTGATTTTCGTTTCAAATCAATGGGATCTCCTATATATCCATTACTTCCGCCAGGTCCAGAATATACCAAATAATCAGATTCGAAATCTCTGAATTTTTCGTATTGAGCGTAGTCCTCAGCACTCCATTTTATGGCTTCTTTAGGGTATGCATTTGGTTCGACAATTTCAATTTTCGCAGCTGAATTTTTGCACTCGGAACACATTGGATCCAAACAGGTTGATTTTATGTTAACTTCTTTCTTCATTTTCAGTTTAAAGATATTCATTTGGTCTTATTTCATGAAGTGATTTAAACTTTTTTTAAAAATAAAAAAGGGTTGAAGATATTTGTGTTGCGAAACATACAATTATCAAAACCAACCCTTTATGTACTCTGTACTTGACAAAGATACGATAGAATTGGAAATAGTGCCATACATACCTAAGACTCATTGAGGATTTGCTCCGACGGTTCCATTAGTTGAGATTGTTAACGCCATCCTTTACAAGCTCAAAACGGGTGTCCAGTGGCATCAATTGCCTGTAAAAGCCCTTTTCGACAGTAAAGTGCTCAGTTGGCAATCCGTTTACTACCATTACCGGAAATGGTGCCTGTGCGGGTTTTGGAAGGACTGTTGGGTAATCTTCCTGAACCGGCATAAATCAAAACTCGACCTTTCCAGTGTGGACCTGGATGGTAGTCATACCTGGGCCATCAGGGGTGGGGAACAAGTAGAATACCAAGCCCGTAAGAAACATAAAACCACCAATGCTCTGTACCTTAGTGAAAGGCAGGGACTACCTTTAGCTATGTCCGAACCCGTGGCAGGCAACCATAACGACCTGTATAACATCGAGGTGCAATTTGAAGTGGTCACTGGTACGTTGAAAGATGCTGAGTTGAGCATAG